>LVBU01000406.1 GCA_001603185.1 Thermotogales bacterium Thermo_02
CTAATAAAGTGGAGGGATAATATTGCTATACTATAGTTTCATAATTCTCGAAAGCATGGTGATGTGCAGAGAAACCCCGTTATAGTGACAGGGTTTCTGTCGCTACGCGAGATACGGGGTGTCGGAAGACACCCTTTTTTATTTTCTTCAGGAGGTGTGCTATGAAAAGACTGTTACTCGTACTGGTGATTGTTCTGGCAATCACTGTTCTTGGAACTACAAAGGTCAGGATCGGAGTTACTCCTATCCCGTTCGTCGACATCCTCGAGTTCATTAGGCCGGAACTGGAAGAGGCTGGCATCGATCTGGAAATAGTTGTATTCAGCGACTATGTTCTGCCGAATCTTGCTCTATCCTCTGGAGAGCTAGACGCAAATTTCTTTCAGCATATTCAGTATCTCAAGTCCTTCACTGCTCAACGGGGAATTAAGGGACTGGTAGCGTCTGTGAATATGCTGATTGCGCCCATGGGCTTCTACATGAAGAAACCTTACGAAGAACTGAAGAAGGGCGATAAGATCGCTTTGCCCAACGATCCGACGAATGAGACCAGAGCATTGCTTCTGCTCCACAATAACGGGCTGATAACACTTAAAGACCCTACCAAAGCTGACATGACTATAAGGGATGTTCAGGAAAACCCCAAGGGAATCGTGCTCGTGGAAATGGAAGCGGGCTTTGTTCCGAGAGTCTTCAAGGAAGATGCGACCGTAGCCGGGGCGGTTATCAACACAAACTATGCCCTGTCTATTGGATTGAACTCTCAAAAAGATGCTACGTTCTTCGAAGGTAAGGACTCGCCATATGCAAATTACATCGTTGTCAGGGAAAAGGATGTCGACAGCAACTGGCTGGCAGTTCTTGCCGAAATCATAACCAGAGATGAGGTTCGTGAATTTATTCTGGAAAAGTTCGAAGGGTCAATCGTTCCGACTTTCTAGTATATTGAGCTTTCGGAACACGGGCGGGCGAATTTGCCCGCCCCTTTCTCTATCATTCGCCGGGTTTCTGAATTACCATCTTCAACCTGTATAATAAGTCTATCTTACAAATCGGGGAGGGGTTTATGTGAGGAAAACGATATTGCCTCTACTGGTCTTTTCTATCGCTGCAATTCTAATTTTCAGCAGTTGTTTCGTTATCGGACCGAGTTTGAAAGTGGCCACTCTTATCAACAACTTTGAGAAGTACTGGGAAGATATGGATGCAAACAAGCTAGCCGGGCTCTATACAGAACCTGCATTTGTTTTTGCTCTTTCCAGGACAAGAAGCCAGATCGCGGCACTGTACAACAGTGTGTTTACCGGAAAGACTGTAAGCAATTTCGAGATAAGCGATAAGGTGATCTCGTTCAACGCCGATCTCACAGGAGCAAATGTAACCTTCTACGGTAAAGTCACCTACACTAACGGAACCTGGACTCATAACAACTATGATTGGGAAGTAGTTAAAATTGGAAACAACTGGTATGTAACCAGTAGTAATGGGATATAAGCTTAGGGAGGTGTTCAATGAAGAAGATAATCGTTTTTCTGGTTCTTGCATTGCTCGTGGCCACATTCAGCTTCGGGAGCTACTTCAACAGCAACAATATCGGAGGCTCCGTCATCTACTTTCCCTTTCTTCTAGGGATCTACTCTGTCAGTGGATACTACAGGCTCGGTTTCGAGATCTTCGGACCTTCGAGAACGGGTGGATTGAGCTTCACTCCTACAATGCTATATGTGGGTCCGACTATTTCGTATTCGGGAGCTCTGGGAGGTGTGGCCGAAATTGAGGCTGGTCTGGATGCGCGCCTTCTCACAGGACTCGAGAATATCTCGTTCAGGTTTTTCGGGAGAAGATACATGCTTGCCCTTGGTGTGAGAGGTCAGGCGATCTACTCCTTCTACGACGGCAAATTCGATACCAGGATATCTCCGGAAATCAGCTTCATAGACGTTACAAAGATGACAGACAGATTCAAGTACTCTCTTTTCTTCTGGCCTCTGCCGGTATTGCTGGGATTCGATCTGTACTTCTAAAAAAGCCCCTTAAGGGGCTTTTTTTACTTCTTTACGAGAACCATCGGCTCTCCACAGCAAACTAATTCGCCGCCTCCGACCTCTTTTACCTCAACAACGTTACCACAGATCTCGCACCTGTAGACCTCTCCGGCTTTCTTAACGTTCATCTTCTCAACTCCTTTCGGTCCTTGGAAACAAACCTTTATCTTCCACAGTCAAAAAAGTTGGATGGAGGTGGAATGTATGGATCGAGTATTCTTTGTAGTACTTCTCACAATATTCGCCGTAGCCGTTGCGGGTTCGCTTGCGCAGTATCCCGAAGCTACGTTTATAAGTCATCTTCAGGACGGAGCATACGTCTATGGGGGAAGCGTCTTATTGAGCTGGGATGTTCATATAAAGAATACGTCCCTTGTACTGAGCAATATAGATATCTGGATCTCAAGCCGAAATTCAGGCGGGAGTATAGGGATCAAAACATCACCGGGCATAGAACCGATAAACTACTTTGTGTATCTAGGGACTTCCCCCAGCCCCCAGCTCTACACGAGTACTTCGACAAATCGAATACTGATAGACAGGCTGGCGCAAAATACCGCTTACTACTGGCAGATCGTCGCAGTCGACAGAAACGGCAAACGCTATCCCGGTCCGGTCTGGTATTTCGTAACAAGATAGAGCAAAAGACCAGACTATACAACCACGTTAGGTGGTTCTTTTCCTTCAAGAACGGCAGCCACATTCCTGCCGACCATTATTGACATCGCTCTTCTGGCCTCATGAGTCGCGGAACCAACATGAGGCAGTAATACAACATTAGGTAGATCCAATAGTTCCTGGGAGATGAAAGGCTCTTCTTCATAGACATCAAGTCCAGCAGCTGCAATTCGTCCATCCCGAAGTGCCTTTATCAGATACTCCTCGTCTATAAGAGCTCCGCGAGCTGTGTTTATTATTATCGCTTCTCTCTTCATCATGGAGATTCGCTTTTCGTTGAGCATGTGCCGTGTCTCTGCCGTCAACGGCACGTGAAGCGAAAGGAAATCCGAAATCCTTAGAAGGTCCTCAAGACTCATGTGCCTTACGCCAAGAGCTTCTTCCTCCTCTGGAAGCATTGGCTTTCTGTTGTGATAGACTACTTTCATACCAAAGGCCTTTGCCCTTATCGCAACTGCCTTCCCGATTCTTCCCAGTCCGACGATTCCGAGATTCTTATCTGCGAGAGAAGGCCCTGTAAAGAGATCTGGTTTCCAGCCGTTGAATCTGTGCTCCCTCACGAATCTGTCGCTTTCGACAATCCTCCTGCTGGTCGCCAGAATAAGGCCGAACGCCAGGTCAGCCGTTGCATCGGTAAGCACGCCCGGAGTATTCGTTACTCTTACTCCACGCTGTCTGGCCGTTTCAATGTCAATATTGTTGAAGCCTACGGCGTAGTTTGCTATAACTTTTAGCCTGGGAAGCGACACAATGACCTCTGAGTCTATCTTGTCGGAGAGCAGAGTAATCAGCGCCGAACAGTTCTTTGCACCTTCGATTATTTCCTTCTTGCTCAGAAAGCGATCTTGAGTGTTTCCCGTTACTTCATAGCCTTTCAGAAGAAGCATGCCTTCATCGGGGATTTTGAAAGTAAAGAAGATTTTCTCCATTTGAGCACCTCCCTAATAAAATGATAACACTACACATATAAATAAAGGGACCGGCAATCACTCTCTACCGGTCCCTTGAAGAATTGGATCAACTATGCCTGAGATCTATCTTTATTCCGAACTCGTCGGCGTCTATTTCGACTGCTGAATTCTCATCCAGTCTGCCATCGATTATCATGTCGGCGATAGGCCCTTCGACGCTCTTCTCTATCAGGCGTCTTACGGGTCTTGCTCCGTAGAGCCTGTCGAAACCATTCTTTGCCAGGTACTCGACTGCCTTGTCTGTTACGATCACTTCGATCCCCTGATCTCCTAAGCGTACTTCCACATCTTTCAAACGAAGATGGACAATACCTCTCATAGCAGCGCTGTTCAAGGGTTCAAAGAGGACAATTGCATCCAGTCTGTTAAGAAACTCTGGTTTGAATGCCCTGTGCAGCTTTTCTTCTGCCATTTTCCGGGCATCCGGATTCTCTTCGATTTCCGATAGTTCTTCCGAGGCGATGTTGCTGGTCATTATTACAATCGTATTCGAGAACGACACAGTCTTGCCCTTTCCGTCAGTCAATCTTCCGTCGTCCATTATCTGCAGAAGAACATTGTGTACATCCTGATGAGCCTTTTCGATCTCGTCAAGGAGGACCACCGAATAAGGTCTGCGCCTCACAGCTTCCGTAAGCTGTCCCCCCTCATCGTATCCTACATAACCGGGAGGGGCACCTATCAATCTTGAAACGGTATGCTTCTCCATGTATTCTGACATATCGAGCCGTATTATCGCCTCTTCGCTGCCGAAGAGCAGATGGGCGAGAGTCTTTGCCAGCTCGGTCTTTCCAACTCCCGTTGGCCCCATGAAAAGAAAAGAACCCCACGGACGATTCGGAGCCTTCAGGCCTGCTCTCGCGCGGCGAATAGTCTGAGACACTATCTCCACAGCCTCTTCCTGGTCCATAAATCTTTCATGTATTAGCGATTCGAGATTCTTCAACTTATCGCGTTCGGACTGCAGCATCTTACCGGCCGGAATCCCTGTCCACTGCTCTACTATTGAGGCGACGATATCCGGTGTAACCATTTTCTCCGTCGTTTCCTCTCTGTTCCACTCTATCCTTGCGGATTCATAGTCTTTTTTCAACTTTTCGGCACTGGTCTTGAGAATGGCAGCGTTTTCGTAATCTCCCTTCTCTGCCATGGAGGCTATCTCAGTTTCTAATTCCTGCAGTTCGCGACTCATTGCTCTCAAGTCATCGGGCATATAACCGGCCTTCAATCTGACGAATGATGCAGCCTCGTCTATCAGGTCTATAGCTTTGTCGGGTAGATACCTGTCGGGTATGTATTTGACGCTAAGATCTACAGCGGTCTTCAGCGCTTCGTCAGTTATACTGATCTCATGATGCTTCTCATAAGTCTCTTTGAGACCGGTGAGGATTTTCAATGCCTCTTCGCCTGTCGGTTCGTCAACGATTACGGGCTGGAATCTTCTCTCCAGAGCCCTGTCCTTTTCAATGTATTTCCTGTATTCGTCCAGAGTAGTTGCTCCAACACACTGAAGTTCACCCCTGGCGAGAGCGGGTTTCATAAGGTTTGCTGCATCCATTGAACCCTCGGCAGAACCCGCACCGACTACACTGTGAATCTCATCTATGAATAGTATGACTTCACCTGAAAACTTCTTAACGGAGTCGATCACGTCTTTCATTCTCTCTTCAAATTCTCCCCTGAACTTCGTTCCAGCAACAAGCCTTCCCATGTCGAGAGCGAGCACCCTCTTATCTCTCAAGTGATAGGGCACATCGCCACTCACGATTCTCTCCGCCAGACCCTCAACGATGGCAGTCTTTCCAACTCCGGGTTCTCCAACCAGAGCCGGATTATTCTTGGTCTTCCTTCCGATGATCTGTATTACCCGTCTTATCTCTTCTTCTCTTCCTATTACTGGCATAAGCTTGCCTTCTCTTGCGAGCTGTGTAAGATCTATCGTGAACTTTTTCAGAGAATTGAGATTTTCGCTCTCTTCGGAGTTCACAGTGTTTCTCTTCTTGAGGATCAACGAGTATATATTATCCATATTGATTCCGTATTTCGCCAGAAGTCTACTCGCAACTGCCGAAGGCTCCTTGACCATTGCGAGAAGGATATGCTCGGTTCCGGTTTTGGCATCCTGCATCCGCCGGGCTTCGCCTCTTGCATTCTCGAGTATATGTCTAGCATCAGGCGTTATGAAGAGCTGATTATTCGACTGCGCTGAGTTGCCATAGCGACTTATCACGTCTTCAAGGTCTTTCCTGAGAGGATCAATGGTACCGTTCTTCTCTCTGAGTATCTCAGCGGCAATATTATCATCGTCCTCAAGCATTGCCAGAAGAATATGCTCGGAGGCAAACTGGTTCTGCCTGTATCGGGTCAGGATGTCCTGAACGTCAAGTAGAATCTTCTTCGCTTTGCCGGTGTATTCATCGTAATTTATCATCTCTACACCTCCAAAAAAGGGGCGCCCAAAGAGCGCCCCACTTACTTACTAATCTTCTCAGTCGATTTTTACTTTTACGGCCTCTTTCTTTACTTCTTCCTTCTTGGGGAGTTCAATCTTCAAGACTCCGTCCTCATATCTCGCCCTGATTTCCTCAGAGTTCACATACTCGGGAAGTCTGAAGACTCTCTGGAAAGCACCGCAGCATCTTTCGTAACGGTGATAGTCCTTTGATTTGTCTTCTCTTTCGAGTTTCTTCTCGCCTCTGATCGAAAGTATGTCGTCCTCTACCTTGATCTCCAGTTGCTCTTTGTCTATACCCGGAATGTCCATCTCGATAATCACGTTGTTGTCTTTCTCGTAGATATCGACTTCCGGACTGAGAATAGAGGCTTCACTTTGCTCTCTGTTCAATCCCCTGAAGGCGTCATTGAAGAGTCTGTCCATTTCCTTCTGAATCTCCTCGAAAGGTCTGAAAACGTCACTTCTTCTGATAGCTAACATACCATACACCTCCATTATGTGAAATTCTTATTTACTTTCTTCAGGTGGAATGTACTCTGTCCCTCCACCCTCTACATTGCCGCTGTCTTCGCCGGCCTGTCCGGACTGAGCCTGTGTCTTCTCATAAACACTCTGGCCAACTCGCATGCTTTCCTTCTGGAGCTGATCGAAAAGCAGTTTTACTCTCTGCATGTTGTCCTGGTTCAGCGCATCTCTCAGGTCTTTTATCAGGCCTTCTAGCTTTCCCCTGTCTTCAGAGGAGATCTTGTCGCCACTGTCGCTGAGGAGTTTCTCTATGCTATAGGCAAGCTGGTCTGCCTGGTTCTTGAGTTCAACTTCCTGCTTTCTCTTCTTGTCCTGTTCCTCGTACTTCTTGGCGTCTTCCACAATTCTCTTGATTTCCTCTTCAGACATCTTCTGTCTTCCACTGACAACCATCGACTGTTCTCTATTCGTCCCGAGATCCTTGGCAGAGACATGCACAATTCCGTCGCTGTCTATATCAAAGGTGACCTCTATCTGGGGAATACCTCTGGGAGCAGGAGCAATACCCGTAAGCTTGAAACTACCGAGCGACATGTTGTCTCTGGCCATACTTCTCTCTCCCTGATGTACGGCTACTTCGACTTCGGTCTGTCCGTCTGCAGCGGTCGTAAAGACTTTTGATCTCTTAACCGGAACTGTCGAGTTTCTTTCGATTATCGGCTCCAGAAGACCGCCCATGACTTCGACACCCAGGGTTAGGGGAGTCACATCTACCAGAACGAGATCGCTTTCGACGCTACCGGAGAGAATTCCGCTCTGAAGTGCAGCACCTATGGCAACCGCTTCGTCGGGATTTATATTCTTGTTTGGCTCCTTTCCGAATATCGACTTTATGAAGCTCTGAACCATCGGAGTTCTAGTTGAACCACCGACCAGAAGGACTTCGTCAACATCCTTCGGAGAAACCTTGGCATCATTCATCGCCCTCTCTACCTGTTCTCTGGTGCCCTCTACGAGATCCTTTACGAGAGACTCGAAAGTAGAACGGGTAATCTTCATCTCAAGATGAAGAGGTCCTTCAGCAGTGGCGGTGATAAATGGAAGAGAAACTTCGGTCTCGTACTTGGAAGACAACTCGATCTTTGCCCTTTCGGCTGCATCCTTCAACCTCTGGAAGGCCTGCTTGTCTTTCCTGAGATCCACATTGTTCTTCTTCCTGAAATCTTCAGCGATGTAATCTATTAATCTTTGGTCGAAATCGTCTCCACCTAGATGATTGTTGCCAGATGTAGATAGAACTTCCACAACTCCGTCACCAATATCTAGCAACGACACATCGAAGGTTCCTCCACCAAGATCATAAACAATTATTTTTCTATCGCCCTGCTTCTTATCGATCCCGTAAGCTACCGCTGCCGCGGTCGGCTCGTTGATTATTCTCTGCACATCGAGTCCAGCGATTACTCCTGCCTCTTTAGTAGCCTGTCTCTGTGCGTCGTTAAAATATGCGGGACAAGTAATTACAGCCTTAGTAACCTTTCCACCGAGATAGGACTCAGCGTCTGTCTTCAACTTCTTTATTACATAAGCACTAATCTCTTGTGGGGTAAAGTTCTTGTCGTCGATCTTTATAGTGTAATCAGACCCCATCTTTCTCTTTATAGATCTTACCGTTCTGTCTGCATTCAATATGCTCTGTCGCTTGGCCGGTTCTCCAACGATTATCTCGCCTGTCTTGCTGAAAGAAACTATCGAAGGCGTAGTTCTGTTACCTTCGGCATTGGGAATAACTTCCACGACTCCGTCTGGCTTAACCCATGCAACAACAGAGTATGTAGTACCAAGATCGATTCCAACAGTATATTCCTTATTAG
>LVBU01000407.1 GCA_001603185.1 Thermotogales bacterium Thermo_02
GTGTTCGTTATGCCGTACTTCTCAAGCTTATAGTAAAGGCTCCTTATACTTATTCCGAGCTCTTTCGCAGCCATTGTCTTGTTCCAGGAGTTTCTTTCAATGCTCGCCCTGATCACGCTCTCTTCGAAGTCCGAAATCAGCCTCCCAAGTTTTCCTTGCGGAATACTATCCTGAAGCTTAGTCTCGGCAGGAAAACCTTGAAGATGGGCAGGCTTGATAGTGCGCTCATCGAGTTCCATAATAATCATAGCCCTTCCAATTACATTTTCGAGTTCCCGGACGTTTCCGGGCCAACTGTATCCCTGAAGCAGCTTTATGACTTCGGGTTCGATTCTCTTCACCATTCTACCGTACTCCTGGTTCAATCTTATCATTATCAGATGAGCTATCTCGGGCAGGTCTTCTATATGATCCTTCAGAGAAGGAATCAGAATCGGCACTACATTTAGTCTGTAGTACAAATCAGACAGAAACTCGCCCTTTTCTACAAGCCTATCGAGCTCGACGTTAGAAGCAGCGATTACTCGCACGTCGAGCTTTACCGACGTGTTTCCTCCGAGCGGTTTTATTTCTCGATCCTGAAGAAACCTCAGAAACTTGGATTGCACGGCAAGGCTCATCTTTCCAACTTCATCAAGAAAGACGGTCCCTCCATTTGCCTCTTGAAGGAGTCCCTTCTTACCGCCGCGGCGCGCACCAGTAAAGGCACCGTCTACATAACCGAAGAGTTCAGATTCCAGAAGGCTCTCAGGTAATGCAGCACAGTTGACGCTTATGAAGCTCGCTCCCTTTCTGTCGCTGCAATTGTGGATTGCGTGCGCAAACAGTTCTTTTCCTGTTCCGCTCTGTCCACACAGAAGAACTGTAGCTCTAGTTCCAGAAACCTTGATTGCCTGATCCACTGCAGTCTTCATATGTCTGGAAGAACCGGCTATATCATCAAACGTGTACTTTGCCTTCACGTGACGTAAGAGTCTCCTTGCGTCTTCAAGCTCCCGTGCAAGTCTCTCTATTTCCGATATGTCGTGGACTACACCCACACTGCCCTTGAACTTGCCTTTCACGAAGAGGGGAGTGACGTTAACGAGTACTTCTTTTCTTCCAGGACCGACCTTCAACCTTGCGTTAAAGATAGCCTCTCTTGTCCTCGCAACCTCTAGATGCAGAGAAGAGCCCTCGGCAATATCAACGGTTGCAATCTTGCCGACAACAAACTCGGCACTCATTCCAGTTATTCTAGTATAAGCCTTGTTAACAAGAAAAATCTTCCCTTTTTCGTCGGCTACGGAAATCGCATCGTGAGTGGCGTCGATTATGGCCGTGAGTAACGACTCCATTTCCTTGTGATTTATCACCTCTTCGGCCATTCGCTCGACGTTCGTCATATCCCTGAATACTGCCATTGCCGCAAATACCTTTCCTTCGCTATCTAAGAGAGGAAAACGAGAAGTAACGATTGTCTTGTTATGAAGGTACTGGATTCTGTTGATCTCGGAAATCCCGCTTCTCAGGACTATATGAAGTCTCGTGTTGGGAATCGTAGCGACTACCGGTCTGTCTTCGGTATCGTTTCTCTTCAATCCCAGTATTCTCAGAGCCTCTTCATTTATGAAAGAGATTTTCTCCTGGCTATCGATAACTATAATGCCCTCAAAGAGCGAGTTAATAATCTTCTCGAATAGCTCGTTATTAATCATGTTAACCTCTGAATCTCCCATCGGTCGGCGCTGCGTTTGCAAGAGCGTTGAAGAGTCTCACGAAGTCATCAACGCAAAGCTCTTCTGCTCTTACAGATGCGCCGATACCGCAATCCAGTAGAAGCCTTTCCGGATCATTGGCAACGGCCTTCAGATTGTTCTTCAGTTTCTTCCTGCGTTGAGCAAAGCAAGCTCTGACGAAGCTCCGGTATTCGTTGCGCTTTTCAAAGACCACATAAGGCGAAGACAGAAGCTTTAGCTCTATTACTGTCGAATCTACATCGGGTTCAGGAAAGAACTCTTTTCTGGAAACCTGGAAGAGACTATTCACCAGGGCGAAAGTCCTGACATTGACTGTCAGAATTCCATACTCCTTTGTACCCGGAGAAGCCGTCAGCCTATCGGCATACTCTTTCTGAACCATCAGCAAGGCGCTGCAAAAAACCGGCCCCTCAAACATTATTCGCTCTATGATCGGTGAAGTGATGTAGTAAGGGATATTCGCTACATAACTTATTCCGTCTGGAAGTTCGGCGATATCGGCCTTGAGAAAATCCTCGTATAGAATCTGACATCTAGATCCTTCAAGCCTTCTATTCTGCTCGGCAAACCTTCTGTCTATTTCATAACCTGTGACTTTGAATCCTCTTTCGAGCATGACCTTCGTGAGCGTGCCCGATCCGACACCAATCTCAACTACCGGGAAATCTATATCGGCAACAGTTTCGGCGTATTCAACTATCCTCCTGGCAACTCTTTCGCCCTTCAGGAAATTCTGACCCAGGGCTTTGTTTAGCCTTATGTTAATAGATTTCTCCGGCAATTCTATCCTCCATTCTCTGTACAGACCAGAAGTACAGTTTCTGATATCTATGAACGAAAAACCCGTCTTGAAGACGGGTCGCCCGAACTCTGGCGGAGAGAGTGGGATTTGAACCCACGGACGAGTTGTGCTCGTCATACGCTCTCCAGGCGTACGCCTTCGACCGCTCGGCCATCTCTCCAACACAGACAATTATAT
>LVBU01000408.1 GCA_001603185.1 Thermotogales bacterium Thermo_02
GATCATGAACCCGTCCTTGGAGATCGGAAGAGCAGTTCATCGTTCCGACGCTCCGCGTCAAAGTTCTTGGCGGTCTTACAGACAACCTACAACGCACAACGGCTCTTCTTTCCGCGAAGAGGAACTGGCACGACGCAGTCGTACTGGCGCCACGAAGTGGTACTGGCCTGCGCAAGCAGACTGGCGGTTCCAAGGAGCGAGATCCCGTATAGGAACACTACGGGATGACATTTACGAGCTCTTTCTCACAACTCTCCACGCCCCACTCTCCACCGATCTTATGCCCGCGGAGCGGAACTGGCGTGACGCAGTCGTACTGGCCGCCGAAGGCGACTGGCCTGCGTAAGCAGACTGGCTACTCTCGAGCTTTCTCGGTTTTCATACCTCTATCCTCTGACCTCTTACCTCTGTTCCACCTCGTGAGCGTGAGCGGCACCGAACGTCTCGACATTGCTCTTTCTCTCCACTCTCCATGCTCCGCTCTCCACTCTCCACGGTTCTCAATGCTTGCGAAGTGTTCGTGGCCCTGCGATTCTGATTCCTATTGCACCCAGAGGCGCTGTGATGAGTATTGAGAGAACTGCTACCGACAGTATGACATCTCCGTAAGCGACTCCCATGGCCAGAGGAATACCTCCAACCGCCGCCTGTACGGTCGCTTTTGGTATGTATGAGACCATGCAGAAGAGTCTTTCACGTTTGTTGAGTTGCGATCTGAGAGTAGATAAGGCGACTCCGAGGCTCCTGAAGGCAAGCCCGATAACGATCACTATTATCCCCGTCCGCCAGGACCCGCCGATCGCATCGATACTGACGCTTGCACCTACCAGGACGAAGAGGAAGATCTCTGCAAGAACCCAGATTCTTTCCATTTTCCTTGCAAGTCTGTCGGCAGCCACGGGTAGTCTCTCCCTTAACATAAAACCTATCGCCATAACGCCAAGCAGTGAGGCCATGGGCAGGTAGTCTTCCAGCTGATGGAAAATAAACCCGCTCGACAGGATGAGGAGGACTTTCTTTGTGTCTCTCATATGAAAGCGCTTGAAGAGCCAGGCGAAGAAGAACCCGACGATCGAGCCTATAGAAATCCCGAGGAGTATGCTTAAGGGGACACCGGCAAGAGCTGCGGCGATATTCACGTTTTGCCCCCTGTCTATCCCGAGAAAGACTGAGAATATCGTTATCGCTACCACGTCGTCGACCGAAGCCGCGGCAAGGACCGTCGATGGGACTTCCCTGTCTTTGCCAATGTTGTTCTCCTTCAGGCGAAGCATTTCGGGTACTACCACTGCGGGTGATACCGCCGCGATTATGAAGCCGAGCATCCCGCTCTTCACAAGGTCCAATCCCATGAGCAGATGAGCAAACAGCATGATCGAGAAGCCCTCGAAAACACCCGGCAGAAAACTCATTCTCAACGCAACCGGTCCGATCTTCTTGAGCGTGATTCTGTCCAGTCCGAGACCCGCTCTAAGCAGTATGACTATGAGAGCCAGTAGCCTTATTTCACCGGAGACGTTCAGGAGCGTTGCGTCAATGAGGTCTAACCCCTGTGGGCCGAGAAGGATTCCAAGAAATACCAGCCCAATCAGGCCGGGAAAGCGGAGTCTTTCGAGAAGTGAAATAACGATTATTGCGAGAATTACGATCAATGAGATGCTGAGTACCATGAGTGCCTCCAGAACCGTGCGGTCAGATAGACCACGGAGTAGTAGAAGCTATCAGCGAAGAACGCGGTTCAGGAGAGTAAAAGCTCCAGGGCAAGCCTCATTGCCTGGAAAATTATATGTCGGAATAGGTTATACTGTCAATTAGCAGGAGGTGATATTTTGACTACTTTTCTGGCAATAGTCGGGGCACTATTTCTTATGTATCTCACAATCAGATACTTTCCTTCACTGATGAGGCTGGTAGTCGGTTTCGGAGTGGTTATCGTGGTGATCTTCGCAATAGCTGGACTGATGATCGTCTTTCTTCCTGTACTCGCAGCTATCGTTCTTGTTCTTCTCATCGTAAGACTGCTCAGATGAAGACTCTTGATCTATCTGCAGTGCAGGTCTGGTTTGATGAGACCAGCTTTTCCAGAGATACATTCTCGTCGAGAATGAACGATTATGTCTCGAGGGCTTCGAGTTTGTGGAGAGGCGAACACCATTTAGTAGTATTCCCGGAGTTCTATCCTACCTTTCTATATCCTGCCTTCAAGAAGATAGCGATCTCGGTCAGTGCCGGAAAGACTTTGATCAATTACGCGGTAAAAAACCTGGGACTCTCGCTGAATCCTTTCAGAAAGGCCTTCCTAAATGACGCGCTGGAAATAGAGGCTTACTACCGCGAGACATTTGGAACGATCGCGGTCAGATCGGGTGCTTATCTTCTCGCTCCCTCTATTCTGTTACCCGAGATAGAGTTCGAATCGGCCAGAGGATTTTTTATAAGAGATGCGAGGCTCTATAATATGGCATACCTCTTCTCGCCTTCTGGAAAAGTCATCTCCAGGAGTGCAAAACATAACCTCACGCCTGCTGAAAGCAGGATTATCTTCTCAAGAGGCGAGACGTTCGACAATTCTCTCATGACTGAGTTCGGCAGGATTGGAGTTGCAATCTGCTACGACATGTTCTTCGAAACGGAGATGGAGAAGCTTGACTCGAGAGGGTGTCAGATCATACTCGTACCTTCATGTAACTTCGCTTCCTGGAAGGGTTCGATGCGCGGCTCGACACAGGAACGGATATGGTATGGAGACGGTCCGCTAAGGGCTTTGAAGGGCAGGGAGAATGCCCGCTTTCTTGTGAACGCTATGGCCACAGGAAGAATCGGCAGAGAGATCGCTCAGGGCAGGTCTTCTATATGGTATGCAGGAAGAGCACTTGCCGTCTCGCGCTACTACGACAGAGAGGATATTATAAACACAACTATCGAACCCGGATTGTAAAAGGTCGATACTTTCTCACTTCAAGTGCCGAGTCTACGTCTACATTGCGATCCAGCTGCCCATATCCATAAGGATTCTCTCGATGTTCTGCAGTTCGACCTGTATTTTGTAGATCGTGTAGAGATGGTGAATTGCATCGAGACCGTAGACTCCTCTTCTGAACCAGTTAACCGGCCTGGTAAGTTGTGCGGCGGCCTCTTTTCCTACTATTCCCTCGAAGACTCCGAGAGTCTCTTTTATGGGCTTGTCAATATCTCTCCAGAGCTTCAGTTCTATATTGGCTAGATTCGCCATCTGCCACATCAAGTAACGATGGTGGCTTATTCTCATCGAATTAATCGGCGGAGACCCCCTGCTTTAG
>LVBU01000409.1 GCA_001603185.1 Thermotogales bacterium Thermo_02
GTATAATATTACTATTCCAGTAGCATAACATTTCATTCCTATTATAAGTAAGCGAAACGAGCGCTCAAGAGTTTGAGATTTGCTATTGTCCTTTGTCGTTGTCCGTATATGTTACCCGTTTTTTTGCTTTCTCGTGTCTTGATCCTCTCCTTGTTGAATTGGGCCAGAGTCAGCCTATACCCATAGCAATTATCAAACACAGCCAATGCAGAAGCAAACTAGTACCTTAATGTTAATTCCTGTCGGCAGGCCATTCCTGATACATAGAAACAGAAACAAGACGGGTCGACGTTTTAAGGTTTTCAGGATTTCGGCTGCTGGACTCTAAAAGATAAAGTGAACGACAGTCGCGTTTTCCAGCTTAGAGGAGTTGTGTTGCTCAAACTATTGGACTCAGGTATAAGTTAAGGCATACGTCATTTTCCGCAATTTGAAAGGTAAAACCGGAGACCTCGATTACGACGTGTTTGCACGGTCACGTTCCAGGAGAGGGGAAGGGATGGCGATAAATGGAAGAATCAGGTGGAGCAAAAAAGAGAGAGGTCATTTTAATAGCCGTTTTGACAGTGGTCGGTATTGCGGTTGTCCTAGCGTTCATTGGCCTTATGGCATGGCAACTGCTTGGATGGTCGCCGCTAGACATTTTCAGGACGATTGGGGTCGCAGCACCGGAGATCCTTGCGATTAGAACGAGGTCTACAGTGATCTATTTCGACTATACGATAATAGTCAATTTCGAAGTCAAAAACAACAACAGTCGTACAATGAAAGCACTTGTAGGCATCACGCTGGACTACGACAAACAGTGGTACAAAGAAATGGAAATCACCATTCCACCTAAGAGAATAACGGAGTTCAGCAAATACTTTTATGAGCCGGAATTCCTGGGGAGCATGTTCGAGGACAGGATTCTCGTGAGAATCAAGGTCATCAAGTACTCACTTGTCAACGACTAGCGATTTCAGATGGATCTATTCGTCGAATATGCCCGTGCGGGTATATCAAAGAAATGTCCGCTCTCGATACGAGCTGAGTGCTCACCGTTCTGGTTCGATGATTACGGGAGGAAAAGATGAAAAGAGGAACTCTTCTTGTATGTCTTGCCGCACTGTGTGTAATGGTTTTATCAAGCTGTGCGTTCACGACGGTCCAGGAATTGACTGATCTGGCAAGCCTTTCAAAACTGTCCAGCACAGAAAAAGCTTTGCTTGATGCTGTTATTAGGTTCAGGCAATTGATAATCCTCATCGCGATAGGAATATTGATTTTCGGGGTACTCGACTTCATAAGGGATCTTCTATTTTCGAAAGAATTGAAGAGGCGGAAAACGGAATTGGTAGAGTTGAAGACCGAACTCTGCAATCTGGACAAAGAAATGGTGGTCTTTAAAAAAGCTTTGGAACAAATGGAGCAAGAACAGCGACTCAGCGAAAGACTGCGAGAGGTTTCTACACTCAAGGAGAGACTAGACGCTATAGAAAAATCGACAAAAGATGACCGATAGAAGCGGTAACAAGGCCTAGAATGCGCATAAGACGAAAGTACACTTGTTGAGGGGATCTATTACTGAGGCGGATGAAAGTAGAAAGATCCCTATGCAAGCTCGCTTTCTTCCGTCCCGTAATTGAGTATCTTTTCCAGTTATGGGAGAGGCAGGGGCAGGATGTCGACGAACTCGTGGCGTTGTTCTACCTGCCGTGTGTACAGACAGACTCGACTGTCTATGCCATAGGTTCGTGTATGAAAGACGGTAAAGCAAAGATCCGTTACGAGAAGTAAGGGATGTGTGGAAGAGAGCGAAAATGAAATAGAGGAGGAGAAAGATGAGAAGATTATTCTTACTGCTACTGATACTGCTTAGTATAGGTTTTGTAAATGCCTTTCCTCTGGTCTATGACAACTACAAGCTTATAGATGCGATCCCAAAGGGAAAGGTCGTGGATGACAGAGTCTATGAAGATAAAGTCATTCGAATTGAGTTTGATGACTTTACAGGTAAATATCCTCAATTCACCCTGAGAAACATATCCAATATACCGCTGACAATACTGTGGGATCTCTGTGCTTTTGTGGATTCCACCGGTCGTTCACAGCGAGTAAAGATATCTGATACACCTTTCTCAGACAGGGGCAAACCCGTGCCACCTACACTGGTTATTCCCAGGGCTTTCATCTCAGAGGTAATGGTCCCTTTAGACTCTATTGACTATGATGGAGGATGGATTGTAAACAATTCGATCCCTAAAGAAGCGGAGCAAACACTTACTATTGTGCTGACAGTAGAGCAACAGGGAAGACAGACGACATATATATTCACATTTGAATCGGTTATGGCGATTAGAGGTATTCTGGTTGAGGGTGGAACTTTCACTATGGGAGATGAGTTTGGCTACTTCTGGTGCAGGCCCGTCCACCAGGTTACGCTAACCTACGACTTCTATATAGGCAAGTATGAGACCACATTCGAAGAGTACGACGCCTTCTGTGAGGCTACCGGCAGGAGCAAACCGGAAGACGAAGGCTGGGGAAGAGGAACCAGACCAGTTATAAACGTGACCTGGTGGGATGCTATTGACTACTGCAACTGGCTGAGTGAAAAGGAAAAGCTTCCAAAGGCATATGACTATAAGGGAAACCTGTTGGACAAAGACGGGAGAGTGACGATAGACCCGTCGAAGGTGGTCGGCTACAGATTGCCAACAGAAGCCGAATGGGAATACGCAGCTCGTGGTGGAAACAAGAGCCAGGGGTACAAATATGCTGGGAGCGATACCGTAGATGAAGTTGCCTGGTACACTTCGAACTCCGGCAACAAGACGCAAGAAGTTGGAAAGAAAGCCCCTAACGAGCTGGGTATCTATGATATGTCTGGTAACGTATGGGAGTGGTGCAGTGACTGGTATGGAGACTACTCCAGTTCGGCACAGACGAATCCGTACAACAACAGTGGTTCCCGCCGGGTGAATCGTGGCGGCAGCTGGTACTCCGACGCTACTTACGTGCGGGTAGCGCTTCGCGACTTCTTCTCGCCCACTAACGCGCGCAACCGCCTGGGTTTTCGTATTGCAAGGACGGTGCATTGATTACACTTTAGCCTTTTTACATTCTTACCCTTTGCTGCGGCTTCGAGCGCCGTCGACAGGTTGCGTGAGAACCATAGTGGAACGAGTGGAACAGAGGTAAGGGGTTAGAGGCTAGAGGTGTGAAGATCAAGATCTCTTCGCTCTTCTGACCAAGAACGTGGACGCGAAGCGTCGAGGAACAGATCTTCTGGCTCTGGAACGAAGGACAAAGGACAGTTTTTCAGGCTCTCAAGAGTACACCCTCCGCCACTTCGTGGCCCTCCTCCCTCGAGGGAGGACCTAAGATCATCATCCGAAGAGCCTGACAGATCTTGAGACTCTCTCTCGTCTCTTCTTCTTCTCGGAGGGTGGACGGCGACGTGGATCAGAGGTAAGAGGGATGAGATTAGAGGTAAGAAAACCAAGATCTCTTCGCTCTTCCGACCTCTGACCTCTCCCCCTCTAGCCTCAGGTCTTTGCCATTCACTAACCACCGCTCTTCTCTCTCTCAAACGATGTTCAATCCCGATAGAAT
>LVBU01000410.1 GCA_001603185.1 Thermotogales bacterium Thermo_02
AAAATTCGACGTTTTCTGATAGACTCGCTTCTGTCAGAGTCGTTATGACAATATGTAATCACTTACTAGATTTGATGTTTTCTAATTCTTAAGCAAGATTTGGCTATTTCGGAGGGATTCGTTTGTCAGAGAAAGTCGTCCTGTCTATGAAAGGTATAAGCAAACACTTTCCAGGGGTCATGGCTCTTGATAACGTCGATTTCGAACTAAGGGAAGGCGAAGTCCATGTGCTTCTTGGAGAAAACGGTGCAGGAAAATCCACTTTAATGAAAATTCTGTCGGGAGCCTACACAAAGGAAAGCGGGCAGATATTCCTCGATGGTAATGAGGTGGAAATACGTGATCCAAAACACGCGATTGAACTCGGTATTGGCACAATATACCAGGAATTCAATCTCGTTCCCTTCTTTACCGCTGCGGAGAACATCTTTCTCGGAAGAGAGTTCAAGACAGTTGCAGGGACAATAAATTGGCGAAAGATGTTCGAGCAGGCGCGCGACGCCATTAAATTGGTAGGACTGAAAGCCGGTCCAAGAAAGCGAATCAAGAATATGACAGTCGCCGAAAAGCAGCTTGTCGAAATCGCTAAAGCACTGTCGCTTAACTCAAGAATTCTGATATTTGACGAGCCGACAGCGACTCTATCTGAGAAAGATGTAGAACACCTCTTTGATCTCATAAGGAATCTGAAGGCTCAGGGAAGAAGCATCGTGTATATCTCTCACAGAATGGAAGAGATCAGGAGCATTGGAGATCGTTGCACCGTGTTAAGGGACGGAAAATACATAGATACGGTGAATATTAGAGATACGACAAGAAACGATCTCATAAAAATGGTAGCAGGACGGGTGATTGATGTAAATAAGAAGAATCTCGTAAACCCTGTTGATGAAATCATACTTGATGTATCAAATCTCGAGGCCGAAGAAAAGGTAAAGAGCGCATCTTTCACGCTGCGAAAGGGAGAGATTCTTGGCTTTGCGGGACTCGTAGGGTCTGGAAGAACTGAGGTAATGAAGACTCTAGTGGGTGAGATGAGGAGAAAAAACGGTCAGGTCTTACTTGAAGGCAACCCGGTGAATTTCAAGCACCCTTGTGAAGCTCTGAAAAAGGGAGTCGTTTATCTCAGTGAGGACAGAAAGGATGAAGGGCTTGTTCTGAAGATGAATGTACGGCACAATATCTCTCTGGGAAACTTGAAGAGTGTAAGCAGCAGAGGCTTTCTGAACAGGTCGAAAGACAGAAAACTGGCTTGTAGATACATTGAAAACCTGAAGATCAAGTGTCCGGGAGACCAGGGGAAGGCCGAAAATCTCAGTGGCGGAAATCAGCAAAAGGTAGTTATCGGAAGAGCGCTTGCATGTAGCGCGAGGTTGTTTATTTTCGATGAACCTACAAGAGGTATAGATGTGGGAGCCAAGGAAGAGATATACATGATTCTCCAGCAACTCGCAAGAGAGGGCTTCGGAATTATTATGGTCTCTTCTGAACTGCCAGAGCTTCTAAGAATATGCAATCGAATCGTCGTTATGAGAGAAGGTAAAGTAACAGCGACCCTTGAGAACGATGATATAACGCAAGACGAAATCTTAAACTACGCAATGGGGGAATGAATTTGAACGCGCTTACAAGGACATTCAGAAACTACGGAATCTACTTAGGTTTTTTAGGCATCGTCATAGTCTTCTCTTTCTCCAGTCCGTACTTCCTGGATATGTACAACATCATGAACATACTTGTACAATCCTCTCTTATAGCGATAATTGCTGTGGGTCAGACATTCGTAATCCTAACCGGAGGAATCGATCTCAGTGTCGGTTCGACGGTTGCCTTTAGCAGTGTTTCAATTGGTTTGATGCTTGTTTCCGGAGTACCGATCTGGCTTGCCATAATTCTTGGCACTCTTGTTGGCGCGGGTGTTGGCCTGGTAAACGGTATTTCAATTGCTTACGGTAAGATCCCGGCATTCATAGTTACACTTGGTATGATGAGCATAGCCAAGGGTGGAGCACTCGCTCTGAACAGTGGAAGACCTGTGTCTGGTCTGCCGTTCGCCTTCGAGAGAATTGCATCTTCAGAACTCTTTGGAATTCCGATATTTGTTTTCTATATGGCCATAGTTTACTTCATAGGTTACGTAGTTCTCTATAAGCTTAAACTTGGAAGGTATTTGTTCGCTATCGGAGGTAACAGAAAATCTACCAAGCTGGCCGGGATAAATGTTAAGAGGTATGAGACTTACGCCTATCTTATAAGTGGTATTCTGGCCGGTCTTGGCGGCGTGCTTCTGACAGCGCGTCTAAATTATGCTACTCCTCTTTCGGGCGCCTCTTATGAACTGGACACTATCGCGGCAACAGTTATTGGCGGTACGAGTCTTTCAGGTGGAGAAGGTAGTCTTGTTGGAACTCTGATCGGTGCTCTTCTGCTTGCCACTTTGAGAAATGGGTTGACGCTACTGAATGTCGTTTCTTACTATCAGCAAATAATCATAGGCTCAGTAATAATCCTTGCTGTCTTCTATGACAGGATGAGGGTAAGCAAATCATAAACTCTGGAGGTGTTTTGGGAATGAAGAAGTTCCTACTGGTAGCTCTTCTAGTTCTAATGGTTTTCTCTATGGGTTTCGCAAAGACTCTCAGGATCGGTTTCATACCGATGACTTTGAGCAACGAATACTTCATAACCATGGTTAACGCTGCACAACAGGAAGCAAAGAAACTCGGGGTAGAACTCCTGGTTCAGGCCGGAGAAAGACACGGAAGCGCCGAGGAACAGCTACAAATAATGGAGAACATGATAGCACAGCGCGTCGATGCTATCTGTATAGTTCCATCCAGTTCACAGGGTCTAATTCCTGTCCTCAGAACAGCCGAGAGAGCAGGCATTCCCGTTATCAATCTTGACACAAGATTCGATCCGGAAGCAATTAAAGCTGCAGGTTTGAAGCCGATTCCATTCATCGGGACAGACAACTACTACGGTGCTCAGATTGCAGGTTGGTTTGCGCTTGCTCTGACAGGAGCCGAAGGTAAAGTCGCCATTCTTACGGGTATTGCAGGACAGCAGAACGCCGCCGACAGAAGAAATGGTTTCTACGATGTTGTTTCCAAGTGGCCCGGAATTAAGGTTGTAGCAGAGCAGACGGCCAACTGGGAAGTTGAACAGGGTTACAACGTCTTCCAGAACATGCTCCAGGCAAATCCAGATCTGAAACTCGTTTTTGCTAGCAACGACAACATGGGTCTGGGCGCATACAGGGCAATCAAGGAAGCCGGAAAAGATATAATAGTCATCGGATACGATGCAGTACCCGCCGCTCTCGATGCAGTTAAGGCCGGAGAGTTCGTCGGTACCGTCGCTCAGTTCCCCGCAGAAATGGGTATTATGGGCGTACAGACTGCTGTGAAGCTCAAGAACGGTGAAACAGTTCCCGATTACATCCAGACCGGTTCGATGATGATCTTCAAAGGAAACGTTGACTGGTTTGTAGAGTATCTCGCACAGTTTAAATGATTACTTCAGCGGCCTCTCTCTTCGGAGAGACGCCGCTATTAACGTATTAAGAGGTGTTTGGAATGAAAGATGGAGTGCTTTCGATCGACCTTGGTACAATGGGAATAAAGGTCTCGTTCGTAGGTTTCGATGGGACAATACAGCGGACCGCCTATAGAGAGTACCCTATAATCTCCGATCTACCTAACCAGGCCGAGCAGGATCCGAATCTATGGTGGAAGGGCTTTCTTGAGGGAGTACGTGAGCTCTCTGCTTATGAAGAGAAGCTTTCCGATCGCGTTAAGGCTATCTCAATATGTGGGCAGATGCACACTCAAGTCTATCTCGATTCAAAGGACACTCTTCTTGGACCGGCGATTACCTGGCTTGATCAGAGAAGCGCAGATGTTCTTGCTGAATGGAACAATGACGGAATATCCGACGCCATATTCGAGAAAACCTGGAACGCACCGACGACTACATATACTGCTCCGCAGGTTTGCTGGGTAAAGAAGAACCGACCCGAGATATTTGACAAGACCAGATCAATTCTAATCGCCAAAGACTACATTAAATTTCTCCTGACAGGCGAGAAGGCGACAGATCCCTCCGATGCGTCCGGAGCAGCAGTGTTTGACATAAGGACAAACCAGTGGAGCGATGAGGCCTTTCTCTTGACAGGCCTTGATCGAAAACTCTTCCCTGATGTACGTCCGTCAGCAGAGATTATGGGTTATATAACTAAAGAGATTTCGCTGGAGACCGGACTGAAAGAAGGTACTCCAGTTGTGAACGGAGGTTCGGACCATTCGGTTGCCGAGGTCGGCTCCGGGCTCCTTGGAGAAGGCGAGGTTTCGTGTATTGTGGGGACTGCCGGTGTCGTCGCCGCGTGTTCGTCCAAGCCGGTCAGAGATCTGAACAAGAGAGTTATGTGCTGGAGCTATCCGTTGCAGGGCTATTGGGACATTCTCGGAATAACCCAGACTGCGGCTTCCAGTCTCACTTGGTTCAGAAACGCGATAGACCCGGATGCCGGTCAGGATGTATTCGAGAAGTACTCCGATGCTGCCCGGGACATTCCATCTGGCTCCGAGGGCCTTCTGTTTCTTCCGTATCTTATGGGAGAGAGGACACCTCACTGGGACTCAAAAGCCAGGGGTGTATTCTTTGGATTGACAATGAAACACTCAAAGGCCAATATGATAAGGGCAATAATGGAGGGAGTAGCCTTTTCGATCAAGGATTGTATGGACGTTGTCGAGGAACTGGGAGTGAGTTTCGAAAGTGTAAACGTTCTGGGGGGAGGCAGCAAAAGCAGTGTCTGGAGAAAGATTCAATCAAACATATACGGAAAGAAAGTAAGAACTCTTGAAACTCAAGACACTGGAGCGATCGGGAATCTCATTCTTGCATCACTTGCAATCGGTCTGATAAGAGATCCGGGCGAAGCTGCGAACCTTATAAAACATCGTGAG
>LVBU01000411.1 GCA_001603185.1 Thermotogales bacterium Thermo_02
AGTCATATATAATCATAAATGTACCAATAATATAATCATTTATGATTTTTCATGACTGGGAAGGATGATTTCTATGCTCACAGATGAAAGAAAACTGAAGATAGTTGATTTCTTGAAGAGGCACCAGACAGCAACTACCGAAGAGCTTGTAAATCACTTCGCTGTATCTGGCAGTACCATCAGGCGAGATCTAGATTCGCTTGCGAAGATGAAACTTATAGTTCGAACTCACAATGGCGCCATGATTCTGGCTCCTAACGTTGACAGAAGCTTCGCAGTTTCGTATAACATAATGAAAGACGAAAAGCAACAGATAGCGAAAGCGGCAGCAAGACTTATAAACGAGAAGGATTTTGTGGCAATCAGTGGCGGTTCGACTGCTTACTATTTAGCTGAAGAGTTAATAAACTCGCCCATCGGAGACCTGACTATACTCACGAACTCTATAAACATTATGACACTGATATTGGAGAGTAACAAATCTTTCGGTCTGATCGTAGCGGGTGGAGTGCCTATGAAGGGCTCTTATGAATGCGTTGGGGAGATAACTCTGAGTACAATCAGGCGTTTTAACATAGATAAGTTTTTTATGGGCGTCAACGGAGTATCGATCGAAGGGGGAATTTCCTTTAACAATCAAGAAGAAGCGGCTGTTGCCAGAGAGATCTGTAACCGGTCGAATAAGGTTGTGGTGATGGCCGACAGCACTAAATTCGGAATCACAAAGCGAATGAAGGTAATGGACGTTGCAGATGTAGACGTTTTTGTTACCGACAGGCTTGATGAAAAGCGAAAGGAGGAATTTGGAAAGGTAATCCGCACATTAATAACTGATTGAGCTCCAAATCCTTATAGTGGAGGTTTAGTATGAAGAGAACGATTCTGGTTATGATGATTATGGTTCTGGTATCTGCTTTTGTGTTCGCCGCAACTCTTGAAAACAAAGTGATCATCTACACCTGTCACGGTGAAGAAATGCCCGGTGCCTTTAAGCAGTACTTTGAAGAGGCTTATCCCGGTGTAACCGTTGAGTTTCTGGCAATGGGTGCTCAAGACATGTATGACCGCGCAAAAGCCGAGCGCAGCAATCCTCAGGCAGACATTCTATGGGGTGGACCCACTAACATCTTCCTTCTCGAGAAGCGAGATGGATTGCTCGAGAAGTATGTTCCCTCTTTCGACAGGTCCGTTCCCAAAGAGTATAAAGATATCGATGGGTTTTTCTACGGTCAATTCCTTACACCTCCGGCAATAGTCTATAACACTGAAACGCTTGCTGAGAAAGATGTGCCTCAAGACTGGGACGACTTGCTAGATCCGAAGTACAAGGGTCAGATAACGATGCGCTATCCGCTCGCTTCGGGAACTATGAGAACGGTTTACTCTGCGATGATATGGAGGTACTACAAAGTCGACGGTAATCCGCAGAGAGGTTATGAATGGCTCAAAAAGCTTGATGCTAACACCAAAGACTACACTTCGCACTCTTCGGTAATGTTTACTAACCTTGTCAGGGGACTTGCCAAGATCAGCATTTGGAACTTCTCGGATGCTATGCTACAGAAGACTCTGAATGGATATCCATTCGGTGTTGTACTTCCCAAAAGTGGAACTCCTGTCATAATAGACAACATAGCTATTGTCAAGAACGCCAAGAACCCCGAAGCTGCAAAGGCCTTTGTCGAATTTGTCGGAACTAAGCAGGCATCGGTAATGATGGCACACCAGTATTTCAGAATACCCGTAAGAACCGATGTCGATAAGGCGGCTCTTCCTTCGTGGATGAAGGTCGAGATAGTACCGATGGACATAGACTGGGTGGCATTCGCCGAGCTCTCTCCAATGTGGATGGAGTACTGGGACGAGAATATCAAGGGAAGAGGCAACTGATGTATTTTTTGCCGGGTACTTAAGTACCCGGCATACTTATAATCTATGTTGGAGGGAAAGCTATGGCCAGAGTCACCTTTCAGAAAGTTTCAAAGAGATTTGAAAAGGTCATCGCCGTTGACGACGTGAACTTCCATATAAACGACGGCGAGTTTTTCACTCTTCTGGGTCCTTCCGGGTGTGGTAAGACGACTACTCTCAGAATGGTTGCAGGTTTTTACTATCCGAGTGATGGGAAAGTCTTCTTCAACGACAGGGATGTTACCTATGTCGTTCCCGAAGCCAGGAATACGGGAATGGTTTTCCAGAACTACGCTTTGTTCCCTCATATGACAGTGTACGAGAACATAGCGTACGGACTTCAAGTAAGAAAGATTAAAGGGAAGAGTATGAAGGATAAGATATATGATGTCCTAAATCTGGTTCAGATGAACGGTTACGAGAACAGGAAGATCGCTCAGCTCTCGGGTGGACAACAGCAGCGCGTTGCACTGGCAAGGGCTTTGGTGATAAGGCCCGATATCCTTCTACTGGACGAGCCTCTCTCCAATCTGGACACTAAACTGAGAAAGAACACTTCTGAAGAGCTCAGAAGGCTTCAGAAGCAACTCGGTATAACTGCAATATACGTAACTCATGACCAGGAGGAAGCCTTCTCCGTTTCAGACAGGCTTGCCGTTTTGAACCTCGGCAGAATTCATCAGATTGACACTCCAACGAGGATATTCAATTATCCCGAAGACAGGTTTGTAGCAGAATTCCTCGGTAACGTCAACCTATTCGAGGCCACAGTATCGACTATAGACAGCGAAAACATAACTCTGTCCGTTCCATTCTCTGAAAGAGCTATAGTCGCAAGCAGAGCGAGACAGCGACAGGATTGGACTTTCGATATTTCGGAGAAAGTTGACCTGATGATCCACACAAACCAGTTGCAGCTGGTGAAGAAGTCCGAAGGGACTAATCACATTACCGGACGACTGCTTATGAAGGCGTTCAATGGATTGACCTGGAACTTTGATGTTGAAACGGCCAATATGCAGTGGCGCGTTTCTCAGTTCAACTATGCAACTGTGAATTACTCTGATTTCGTAACTGGCCGAGAGGCTTCTCTATACCTTCCTCCAAGGGAGATCTATCTAATCAAGCGGAGGGAAGGGGTATGAAGCTTCTTTCAAGAGAGCGATTCCGCTATTGGACAGCAATCCCGCTTTTCGCAGTGCTTGTGGGCTATATTCTTTATCCGCTGATACGTGTGTTTATTGAAAGTCTTACGGACAGGTCGGGAAATCTATCGCTTGCCAACTACATAGCCTTCTTCGACCCACAGCGTCCATCTAACGTGGAGGCTCTACTTACAAGTCTTGGCCTTGCCTTCGCTTCTGTCCTGGTTGCGGCTCTGGTTGGGGTTCCTCTGGCCTTTCTCCTGACGAAATATCGTTTCCCCGGAAGCAGGATAGTGTCGAGTCTCGTGATCATCCCGATGGTATTCCCGCCTCTAATAAGCGTTCTTGCCTATGTTTTCCTTTACGGTGAAGCGGGTTTTATACCTCGCGGTCTGCAAGATCTATTTGGCTTGAGCAGCCCGCCATTCTACATAAAGGGACTGGGAGGCATTCTGGTCATACATGCATATACGATGTTCATCTACTTCTATATGCTGACCTCTTCTGCTCTGAAAAAGATAGATTCGTCAATCGACGAGGCCGCCAGAAATCTCGGAGGTAAGTTCTGGTTTAGATTCCGAAAGATCACCTTTCCTCTCATCACACCGGGTCTAGTCGGCGCTTCCTTGCTTGTCTTTATGATCGCCATGGCCTCGTTCAGCGCGCCTTTTCTCCTTGGTGGCAGAAATAGATTCCTCAGTCTGCAGATCTACATTTCCAAGCTCAACGGGAACATGCAGATGGCAGCAACACAATCGACGATACTGGCCTTGATATGTTTTATCTTCCTATTGTTTATCAGATATGTCTCTCAGAAGAGAGACTACAAGATGGTTTCAAAAGGCGTTAGCAATGCCACTTCGGATATTAAGAGCAAACTGGGAAAGTGGGGAGCGATGATACTGTCTATCCTGATTCTCATTGTGTTGAGTCTTCCCCAGGTGACACTCTTCATAATCTCTTTGGTGCCAATCGGCACGTGGACGCACCAGACCTTTCCTCCGAAATACTCTTTTGTCAACTACATTGAGATCTTCAGTAATCCGAGGTTCTTCAATTCTATAAAGAACAGCCTAATAATGTCTTCGATAGCCACCCTTGGTGCGGTGATTATCGGGAGTCTCGTAGCATACTTTCTTTCGAAGAAGGATTTCAAGTCCCGCTGGGCAATGGAAATACTGGCCATGCTTCCCTGGGCTCTTCCGGGAACCATAATCGCAATCAACCTCATAATAACATTCAACAGACCCACCTTTCTTACCGGTGGTCAAATCCTTGTAGGCACATATTTCATCTTGCCTATCGCATATATGATAAGAAACATACCTCTTCTTGTAAGGTCAACGTTTGCAGTTTTTGAACAGCTTGACGAATCTCTCGAAGAAGCCGGAAGAAACCTTGGCGGGAACTGGTTTTATGTATTCAGAAGGGTGATCTTCCCCAACATTTTACCCGGAATAATCTCCGGGGCATTACTAACCCTTGTGGCGAACATCGGGGAGTTCACTTCTTCAGTAATGCTCTATACTTACCATAACAAACCGATGTCTATGGAGATTCTCGACCAGATGCAGAGATTCAACTTTGGTGCGGCCGCGGCGCTCGGAATTCTTCAAGTAGTACTGATGGCAGCTGTAATGCTAATCACAAACAGATACCTCGGAAACAAACGAGGTGCGGTTGTCTACTTCTAGGGAGGCTATGGATGCCCTATAACGGTTTTAGAATACTCGATTTTCACGCTCACTTTCCCACGAACTCGGGAGAGAGGCTTAACGCTTCGCTCGAGGATGAGTATCTCGATAGATTCGACAGTGAAAAACTGAAACACCTTTCAGCGCTGGGTTATGCTGCTGAAAAAAAGAGGTGGGCGGCCTGGAACATGCAACCTCCTTTCAGGGAGAGGCTTGAGGATACTGAGACTATGAGACTGTGGGATGAGGACAGAAGAAACAAGAACATTGATGAAGTAGTCTTCGTTACCGGAGGCGGAAATGAGAACCTCTCGGCGCTTGTCGGCGGATACGAGAGTTTCTCCGGTTTTGCCCATCATAGTCCTGAAGAGAAGGATGCTCCACTTAAGCTCGAAAAAGCAATAAAGGAGTATGGTCTGAAGGGATACAAGATTCTTGCACCCACAGTTGGAATACCTCTTAACGACAGACGCTTCTTCTTTTTGTGGCAGAAGGCTGAAGAGCTGAGGATTCCGATTCTCATTCACTTTGGCATCCTCGGGGGCGGGGCCGGTTATGCGGGCAAGCCGAATTGCAATCCTCTCATTCTGGAGGATGTTGCGAAAGGCTTTCCTTATCTGAATTTCGTTATTCCTCACTTTGGAGCCGGATATATGAGGGAACTCCTTCTGCTTGGATGGAGTTGCCCTAACATCTATACTGATACATCAGGCTCCAATCAGTGGATCAAATGGTTACCCTGTGAAATGGACAAAAAGTCTGTTCTCCGCAGGTTCATCGAGACTTTCGGTACGAGAAGGATAGTATTCGGTACTGACTCCTCATTCCTTCCCAGAGGGTTCATAATCGACTATCTTAAGGAATGGATGATTATCGCGAATGACTTGAATCTGAGAGACGACGATGTGGCAGATATATTCTACAATAACGGCCATCGTCTCATATATGGTGGTGATGAAGCTTGAAGATATCGATAGTTGGTGCCGGAAGTATAATATTCACCAGAAAACTCGTCAAAGACTTGCTTTCGTACCCTGATCTGCGTGATGTAGAGATCTCTCTAATGGATATAGACAGCGAAAGACTTGAGATCACCGGAAAGATCGTTGAAGAGCTCGTTATAGAAGTCGGAAGTAACACAAGGATTGTCAAGACAGCCGATCTGGAAAGCGCTGTCGAGGAATCGGATTTCGTGATCAACACTGTACAGATTGGCGGTCAAGCCGCCACAGAGATCGACTTCGATATCCCCGAGAAGTACGGTCTCAAACAGACTATAGCCGATACCCATGGGGTCGGTGGCATCTTTAGATTCTTGAGAACAGTTCCCTTCTTGAGAAAACTGGTGAGTGTGGTAGAGAGAAAGGCACCGGAAGCGCTACTGATAAACTTCACGAACCCCATGTCTCTGTGCATGTGGTATATAAAGTCTATCAGCGATCAACCGGCGATTGGATTGTGCCATTCAGTACCACACACAATAAGTCAGATAGCCGGATACATTGGTCTTGATAGTCGCGATATCAACTTCTCAATTGCAGGTATTAACCACATGGCCTGGGTCCTAAAACTCTCAGGCGGAGGAAGAGACCTGTACCCGTTACTGAGAGAAGCCATGGAGAATCCGGCGATCTCCGCTATGGATCCAGTCCGTTTCGATATAATGAAGAGGTTCTCATACTTCGTCACGGAATCATCCGAGCATATGTCAGAGTATGTGCCGTTCTACATAAAGAACCCTGCGGAGATCGACAGGCTGAAGATTCCTATTCGCGAATACCTGACACGTCTTGAAAGACATGCAAAGGCCTACGAAATTTACAGAGATGTGTATATAAAGGGATTGACTTATAGAAAAAGCGAGGGGGAAATCCTGTACCCGCAATACTTCGGTGTAGAGAGCAGCGCCGAAGAGATGACAAAGGAGTATGCTATCGAGATAATCGACTCACTTGTGAATGACCGTACACGAGAAGTCTACGCGATTGTAGAGAATAGGGGAGCTATCGAGAATCTTCCCTTTGCCGCACAGGTCGAAGTCCCATGTATAGTCAACGGGAACGGGATAAGACCCGTCTGTATTGGAGCACTTCCCGCTCAGCTCGCAGCCCTGAATATGTCACAGATTCAGGTGCAGCAGCTCGCCGTCAAGGGCGCTCTGGACGGGTCGAAAGATTGCATAAAGTATGCGCTGATGCTTGACCCGCTGGCATCTTCCATACTAACTACGAAAGAGATTTCCGGGATGACAGAAGAGCTGTTCCAGGCGCACGCTGTTTATCTTGACGAAATCTTCTGATTGCGGGGGAGCGAAAGGGGGTCATCGTATTGATAACAAAGAAGGAGATTCTTGAACAACCTCAAAAGCATAAAATTGTTGCGTCGAGATACAGAGATCTTGCCGCGCCCCTAATAGATCTTATAGACTCCACTAACCCTGAATCGATAGACTTTGTCGGTTGTGGGACTTCCTACTTCCTCGCCATGGGCTGCGCGAGGCAGTTCGAAAGGCTCTCCGGGGGGAGGATCAGGTCATCTTTCTACAGTGGTTCGGAGATGATGCTGGGCTTGAAGCGCGCACCGAAAAACAGTCTGCTGGTGGGACTGTCCAGATCAGGCTCGTCTTCAGAGACAATATCTGCTCTAGAAAGAGCCCGCTCTATGGGAAACGCAACTGCGTCGGTTACATGCGAACCGGGAAGCGAGATGCGAGGACCATCAGATGTCTCCGTTGAACTGGATTTCATTAGTGAAGAGGCCATAGTGATGACGAAGTCATTTACTTCCATGGCCTTCTTCGTGAGTGCTCTTGCCCGGGAGTTGTTTGCTCCAGAAGATCTGGATGAGTATCTTCTGGCGATTCCCGAGTCTTCAAGCGACACTCTTGAAAGCGCCCGAAAGTGCATTGCGGGTATTTCAGTCTTCGACATAGACCATTTCGTCTTTCTGGGATACGAAGAGTATTTCGCAGCTTCGATGGAAGGACTGATAAAAGTAACAGAGTCCTCTCTCACAGAGGCCGACTGCTACCAAACGCTTGAATACAGGCACGGTCCGAAGTCAAAGGTAAGGCGCGAAACACTGGCCGTAATCTCTGCGAATCCTCTGACGGTCGACGAGGAATTGTCTGTGGCAAAGGAGATAGAGTTTCTTGGGGGGAAGGCACTCATAATCTCCGGAGGACAAGTGTCTGAATTTGAGCAGATAAATACGTCCTACCGGGGGAGAGATTTCGGTGACTGGTTTCTCAGAGCGATTCCGCTGCAGTTACTGGGTATAGAGAAGGCCCTTGCCAAGAAACTGGACCCGGATAAACCAACGAATCTGACCAAGGTTGTAAGGCTCTGATGAGATATTTCCTGGGTGTGGATGGCGGGGGAACCCACACAAGATCGCTGGTGGTCTCGCAAGACCTGTCGGTAATAGGCGAGGGCTTTGCCGGTCCGGCCGATATTCTGAGTTTGGGCGAAGACAGTGTCCGCAACAACTTATTGCAGGCGATCGACGCCTCTCTCGCCAGTGCGAGCGTGGACACTAAACAGATTGCAAGTGCATGTTTTGGTATGCCAACTTACCGGGACGGTGTCGGCACCGATGAAACTATTGACTCTCTTGTGAAGAAGGTCTTCCCGGGATCGACAGTTGTTGTGAACGACGTTCAGCTGGCTCTTGAAGCTTCATTCCCGATGAAGAGCGGTGCTATAATACTCAGCGGCACGGGTGCCATGCTAATGTACAGGAACGCTGCCGGCGAGATTCACAGAGTAGACGGTTGGGGAGAACTCGCGGGCGACATGGGAAGCAGTTATTACATCGGACATAAAGCGATCCAGACGGCATTCAAGCAGTTTGACGGACGAATCAAAGACAAGAGACTTCTGGAGGCGATCAAGAGAGAGAGCGGCATAGTCGATCTGAGAGAGATTATCGGTCAGACCCCTGACAGTTCAAGAAGACTCGTTGCGAGCCTTGCGGGAGTTGTGTGCTCTGTAGCCGGGGAAGGAGACGCTATCTCGAAAGCGCTTCTGGACGATGCTGCCGACGAGCTTATGACTACAATCCTCACGGTAAAGGACATCGCTGATTCTCTGCCGGTTGAAGTGGCTCTTTCCGGCGGGACCTTCAAGTGTTCTTATCTGAAAGAGAGAGTAGAGAGCATGATTCTGACAGATGAGGATCTAAGACCTGTGAGTTCGGAGTTCGAGAACATATGGGGGGCAATCTTCCTCGCGATGAGTGATCCGAAAGATCGGGAACTCCGGCAAGACTTCATCCGGAAGCTCAGGAGGTTATGAGATGAAAGCTGGCAAGTATATGGGATTCAAAAGAATATCAAATAGTCTCGGGCAATTCGAAATGCTCGCTCTGGATCAACGAGGCGCCTTGAGAAGGTTGATTTCGGCCTTCCGTGAGGTCAGAGAACCGGAAGATCTGATAAGTGTTAAGACCGCAATCCTCAAAACGCTGTCAAAGTCTGTCTCGGCCGTTCTTATCGATCCGGAGTTCGGATTTCCGGACAATCTGAGACACGTTCCTGCCAGAACGGGCGTAATAGTCGCGGTGGAAAAGACCGGATACGTTGAGAGTATGGAAGAGAAGGGCCGTCTTTCGGAGTTAGTGAGTGAAGACATAATAGAGAGAGTAAAGCTTTCAGGCGCGGACGCGGTGAAGCTCCTGCTTTACTGGTCGGAGAACGCTTCGGAAAAGGTGAAGGCCCAGCAGATGAAGATCACCGGGGAAGTCGGCAAGAGATGTGAAGAGCAGGGGCTTTTGTATATCCTGGAAGTGGTTACATATGATACGGCTCCGCAGGGCCGCGAATTTCATGTTATGTCTTCAGTAAAGCTTTTCAGTAGAGATGAATACCGTGTGGATCTCTTCAAGATCGAGCCCTTTGAACCTGTTAAGTCCAGTCTGACTCGATCGGACGTACAACAGGCGGCGCAGGGAAAGCCCTGGGTTATTCTCAGCGGCGGTATGGACGTCTTTGATTTTGCGAAGACGTTGGAGTTCAACTGCAGTCTTGGAGCCAGTGGTTTTCTCGGAGGAAGGGTGATATGGAAGAAGGCGGTCGAACTCATCGATAGTCAGGACCTCATGGAAGAGTACCTTTCAACCTCGGGAATATACAGTCTGGAGATGATAAAGGAAGCTTCCAAGAGGGCGATACCTTACTATCTGACCCCTCACATAGGAGGACATGAGAGATTGACTCTGGAGTAGGCGACCAATAAC
>LVBU01000412.1 GCA_001603185.1 Thermotogales bacterium Thermo_02
CAAGATACACACTGTCGGGTGTTCACAAATCCACGAAGGATAAATGATCGGATCAGTGTTCGAGCGAGCTCTTGAATAAATACATTTGAGGGTTGAAAAGAAGCCCGGCTTCGTGCCGGGCATATAAACACAGATCAGTTATAAACCAAAAAACCAATGACCAGGGCTTCTTCAAGGAGAGAGAGCTCTTTGTCGGATAGTTCTCTATCGAGTTCGACACCATAGTTGCCGGTCCAATCTCCGAGATCAGCAACATCGTAGACAATACCCTCATAGGCGACGAACTTCCTGTTTTCTGTAATACCGTCAAATCTCTTCAACTGCTCGGGAGTGAAGACAAGAATACCTACCAGATAGGCTCCGTCGAGTTTGACGTCGCCATGTGGGGAGTCTTCAAGCAGTTCTCTAGTCAGCTCTTCGCCTGCGAGATGCATGCCACCCTGGTGAGAGCCGTTTCGCCACCTGCTGAAATTGCTGAAGTCATATACTTTACCTGATACAGCCACATACGCTTTCTTACCATCCCTACCGTTCATAGATGGTAGTTCGTCTATAGTCACTCCAAAGAGTGCGACAGCGTCAACCCCTTGAATTCTTCGGACACCGTGTGGCGAATCCTTGAGCAGTTCAGAAGTGAGTTCTTCGCCCGCGAGATGCATGCCACCCTGGTGAGAGCCGTTTCGCCAGCGGTTTAGTTGAGTGAAGTCATAAACCTTTCCCTCGACGGCCACGTAACTCTTCATTCTGTTTCTTCCGTTGAAGCTCTCAAGTTCTTTAAGAGTTATTACGAGTACTCCAACAGGCTCAATACCCGCGGTCTTTCTCTCTCTGTGAGGAGACAATCTCTTTCTCAACTTATGCACTTTGACTTAACCAAAAGAAGGAAATAGAACAGGGTCAT
>LVBU01000413.1 GCA_001603185.1 Thermotogales bacterium Thermo_02
GGACATCCCGTTAAAAATACGATCGCAATGATAAGAAGAATAAGATACTTTTTCATATGCTTACCCCCTTTCCGGTGTTCTTAATTCCACATGCCTTGCAAAGCTAAAATGTCTGACACATGTCTATCTTAGCAAATTGAAAGTATCTGGAAGAAGGAACGAAAGAGTCTTACCATATAATGAAGAGCGTTCTGGAAGTCTCCACTTTCTTTCAGCCTCAACGAAGATCGTTATTTGTGAAAGATATTTGGGTATGAGAAGACTCCAGCCCCTCCCTCGATTAGAAGTCCCGTTCTTCCCGCTATCTTGCCTTCAACAGGCTGACTAAAGACCAGAACGTCATCAATATAGAGTTCAATGAAGGGGGAGACTGTTATCAGTTCAATTCTGTATTCCTTGAAAGCAGAGAGCTTCAGCGGCCTGTACTGAATCAGACTGGTTGAAAGGCCAAACTCCGCACGGAAAACCTGCTGAAGCTCCACGCGCTGTCTACGATGATTGAGAATGATCCCAAACCCGTTGTTGTATTCTTTAAATCCAAAAAGAACTCCACCATTTCCTCTATTGAGCCTAATATCGACTTGGATAGCACCGTCTTCGATAGTTTTGTCGAACCACGCTCCAGAGATTCCAGCTGACGATAATGCTTCGATTGACAAATCGCCGGGGAGCCATTGGATCCCCGCTGCTTCACTTTCAGGATATCGTACTACCAGGTGCTCGCGTTTCAATCTCGAGGTGTTTGGAAAGATCTTTCTTTCGAAATCATCATACTTAACCAGGCAGAGGCAGTCATCGCGGAGTTTAAGGATCTTTGGAGAAGAGAAAGAGCCAGTGAAACTCTTGAAATTTGCGATTTTCTCGGGGAAGACATTATGATGATAGAAGAGACGTGATTCATGCTCGTCTTTCAATGGCAGAGTTCTTCCCACGTATGAACCAAGCATTCCGTCTCCAGAACCTAACAACGAACTCTCCGAAGGTTCATGGAAGGGACCTGTAAGAGACTCGCCAATCAGGTATCTAATTCCACTTGCAGCGTGTTCGAAGTCGTCGGTACGAGTGCTGTGCCACTGACCACATGAGAAGAGAAGGAACCATCTTCCATTCATCTCGAAAACATCTGGTGTTTCAAGAAATCCGTATCTATCAGATACATAAACGGGGGGCAGTATACTCCATTCAATCAGATTTCTTGATGTAGCATGACCTATAGCGCCTCTGCCGGCCCAGTTTCCAGTTCTTGAGCGAGCACAAAAAAACATATGAAATTCCCCTTCTTCAGTTCTGAATATGCAGGGGTCTCTCCAGGCAACGCTCGAAATCGAGTTGTCCATAACTGATGTTTCGTACCATTGACCTTGAGGTTCCAGTATATGGTGAGGGAATTTTCTCCATGTATAAAGGTCTTCAGAGATTGCGACTCCAATTCTCTGAACTGAATTTCGCTTGGCTCCGTAGAAAAGATAGTAGGATCCGTCTTTCTTGAACAGAGTTCCGGTCATCAGAGGACCATCATCCCATTCTCCTTCATAGCCTCTCTCCAATGCTAGTCCGGCTTCTTTCCAGTGTAACAGATTTTCGGACACTGCATGACTTATGGCATGGCTTCTGGATCCCTTCTTTCTGAGAAGATGGAAGAGATGATATAAGCCATCTTCTTCAAAAAGCCAAGTGTCCCACAGACTGTTATGAGATGGCACAAACAGCAAATTAACCACTCCTGTAAGGTTAATAATCGTATCTTCTGGAATGGAACTCCCAGTTGAGTGCTCCCAAGACGATAGGACTATCCGGATATTTCGGATACTGCATGTTGAGTCTCCAGCGCTTCTTGATGTATATTCCTACCATTAAGAGAATTACATCTTACTGAAACGGAGTCACGGCATCAAAGCGCTTGTCTTTAGCCCTTTACGCTTCCTTCAGTAAGACCACCGGTAATGTACTTCTGCATGAACAGATAGAAGATGATCACCGGGATGGTTGTTATCATACCGCCCGCCATCAACTCATTCCACTTCACAAGAAAATCGCTTATCGAAGCTACAAGGGCAACTGTAAGCATTCTCTTGCTATCTGACATAATAAGGGTGTTTGCAAACATGAACTCGTTCCATGCAAGTATGAAACAGAAGACTGCAGTTGCCGCAATACCCGGAGCGGAGAGCGGCAGAATTATCCTTGTAAAGGCTTTGAACCTGGTACAACCATCAATTCTTGCAGCCTCTTCAAGCTCGCTCGGGATATTTCTGAAGAATCCTCTCAATAAC
>LVBU01000414.1 GCA_001603185.1 Thermotogales bacterium Thermo_02
GTCACAAAGGCCACAAAGAACCCCATAATGACCGGTCCTTACAAGTTTAAGGAATACGCCGAAGTGCAGTACGTAATTCTGGAAGCCTTCGATGGATACTTCATGGGAAGACCGAATATAGATCAAATAGTTATGAAGATAATACCAGATAGTGACGTTACATTTGCCTCGACTCTCAACGGAGAGATCGATTTCGGTAGATACACCCTTGACCTCAAGCAGTCAATACAACTTCAGAACCAGCATTCAAATGTTTTCAACGTTTTCTTCACACCTAACATCGCTTACGACAATTTGAACTTGAACCTGAGGGACCCAAAAGATACTACAAAACCGCACCCGATTCTCGGTGATAAGAAGGTAAGGCAGGCTATTCTTCACGCCATTAACAGAGAACAGATAAGCAATGTAGTCTATTCCGGTCTCGCAGAAGTCGTCGATACCTGGATAACCGATCTCCACCAGATGAGAGATGCTCTGAAGAGCCCTCTGGTAAAGCACTACGAGTATAACCTGGATAAAGCGAAAGGACTTCTCGCAGAAGCCGGCTGGAAGCTTAATAACAGAGGCGTTATGGAGAAAAACGGTGTTCCCCTCGAATTCACTCTGTCCCTCGCTTCCGGATACTCCTCAAGCCAGATGACCGCTCAGATAATTCAGGGGATGTTAAAGCAAGTTGGTATCAATGTCAAGATTGACGCAAAACCTGCACTCGTCATATGGACTGAGGTCTTCCCGTATGGTGACTTCGATGCTCTGCTTTCTGGCTGGGGCTACGGAGTCAGTGATGAGGCTGCAAATTACTGGACTAGCGATCAGATTCCGTCTGAAGCCAATTTCTGGGGCGGCACGAACTACACCGGTTGGGCCAATTCAGAAAATGACGAGATTATAAACGCAGCCGCAAGAGAACTCGATCCAGAGAAGAAAGTAGCTCTCTATGAGAAGCACTTTGCACTGTGGACGGACGAACTGCCCTCTCTACCGCTAGTTGTTGCTCCTACTCCCCACTTCGCGAAGAAGTACATAAAGAGCTTCAATTCTGGTTATGATAACGGCTTAGGCTGGATTATACAGAACTGGTATATCCAGAGATAGGCAAAGAATGACTTCCGGGTGGGGACCGAATTCGGTCCCCACCCATATCTTAATTCCCGGGAGGTTTACGATGGAGTTTACCAGACTCATAGACACAGTTCCTGATTACAAGAGGTTCTTCACTGTGGAAGAGATGGACGAGAGATCTCTTGCCCTTGCGGAAAAGTATCCCGAAAAAGTGAAAGTCTATCAAGCAGGAAAGTCAAGAGGTGGTCATCCAATCTACGTACTGGAAATAGGAAAAGGGACAAAAAATGCCCTACTCTTTGGTTGTCCTCATCCAAATGAGCCTATCGGAGCAATGATGCTGGATTATCTTAGCGAGAGACTGGCAACTGATGACGAGTTACTTAACGAGTTCGACTACACATGGCATATGATAAAAGTTATAGATGTAGATGGGACAAAACTCAATGAAGGTTGGTTCAATGATTCTTCCTCTATAAGGAAGTATGCTGCCAATTTCTACCGACCACCAGGCCATGAACAGGTAGAATGGACCTTTCCCGTAGATTACAAGACACTGCACTTTCACTCTCCAATGCCTGAGACAGAGGTCCTCATGAAGCTAATGGACGATAAGAAGCCGGAGTTCATGTACTCGCTTCATAATTCGGGATTTGGCGGTGTTTACTACTATATAAGCGACGCTGTTCCCGAACTGTATGAAGTCTTCAGTTCACTTCCGGGTATCTTCAGTCTTCCCCTGAATCTCGGAGAGCCTGAAGCACCTTTTCTTGAGGAACTGGCGCCGGCGATATTCAAGCTATTCGGTATGGCCCAGGAATATGATTATCTTGAGAAGAACCTTGGCCCGGACAAAGATCCGGCAAGTGTCATAAAGGCGGGTACAAGCTCTGACGACTATGCCTCAAGCGTAGCGAATACTTTCGCTCTTGTCTGCGAGATGCCCTATTATTACGATCCCAGAGTTGAAGACCAATCCGAGGCGGAAATCACTAGGAAAGAGGCTCAAAGGTTCAATTATGAAAAATCCCTTGAGTCATTCAGTTTCGTGAAAGAGATTATGAGCTCTCTTGAGCCCGAGATAAAGGACAGAAACTCTCCATTCTACAGAGTATTTAAAAGCGCTCTCGAGACCTATCCCGATCAGCTACAGGCTCAGAAGAACTGGATTGAGAGTGATCAAACGCTTGAGAGAAAGGCGAAAAAGGCTGAAGTCTTTGACAACAAGATCGTCAGCCAGTTCTATCAGTCGCTTATGCTTGGCATGCTTAGAAGATTGGTAGCCGAAAACAATGACGGTTCCGAGAAAATGAAAGCTATCTCGAATATGACGGACGAGGCTTTTGAAAGAAAAATGGAGTATCTTGAAGAGAATCTAGACTATAAGGCTATACCCATAAAGAGTCTCGTTTCCGTTCAACTTCTTGCCGGTCTTAATCTGGCATATTACTTACAGGGGAAGAGCGATAAGTGAAGACGTATTTTCTTAAGAGGTTTCTTGAACTCATTCCCATCTTTTTCGCAATTTCGATAATCATATTTGTGATAATGAATTCAATGCCCGGGGATCCTCTTCTTCAGATGCGTATGCAAAATCCGCGGGCAATGGCAAACGATCCTCAGCGAATGAAGGAACTTAGAGAATACTACAGGCTTGACGATCCGCTGCCTGTCAAGTACTTCACATGGCTTAAGAGCATAATGACTGGAGATCTAGGATACTCAAGCATGTACAAGATGCCGGTAATAGATCTAATAACATCGAGACTTCCAAACACTCTTATTCTGACAATAACTGCCTGGCTAATAGGATTGGTTTTCGCTCTACCAATCGGTATTCTCTCTGCGGTAAAGAAGTACTCTGTCTTCGATTATTCGACAACGGTCTTTGCCTTCATCGGAATCTCTTTACCAAGTTTCTGGTTTGCCCTTATCGCAATTATAATCTTTAGCGTCAACCTGAAGTGGCTTCCAGTATCGGGGATGGCCACATACGGAGTTGTAGGAACCTGGAATATCTTCGTCGACAGGCTCCGATATCTAGTTTTGCCTGCCTTTGTTCTCGGCTTGGTGCAAGTTGCGTCCTGGGTTAGGTACATAAGAACCTCTCTTCTGGAAGTTCTTGACCAGGACTACGTAAGAACCGCATACGCCAAGGGAGCGCCGGACAGAAAAGTGATAATCAAACACGCGCTGAAAA
>LVBU01000415.1 GCA_001603185.1 Thermotogales bacterium Thermo_02
TTTTACAATAGTTACAACTATGGCCAGTGTCTTTGCGTTAAGCTCCATATTCCTTCTCTCAAAACACTATAGTCCTCCAGCAAGAACTTTTGGAAGCAGTAGAATGTTTAAAGAAGTATTCTCAAATCTGAAGTTCAGACAGTATCTCAAGTTCTCAATACTCTGGAATTTCGCGATTACAATTTCGGGACCCTTCTACTCGTACCATCAGCTTGTTAATCTTAAGATTAGCTACTCTTATCTCAGTATAATGAGTATCGGAGCTTCCCTGACAGCGATGATAATGTACGTAATCTGGGGGAAGATCTCCGATCAAATCGGCCATCAGTCAGTTGCAGAGTTTGGAATTCTCGGTGCAACTTTTCTGGCACTTATGTGGACTTTCGTGACACCTCAAACTTACTCGATCTTGATGCCGGTAGATGCTGTGGTAACGGGGTTTGTCTGGAGTGCGATCAATCTCTGCCTGTTTACAATGATGATGGGTATGATGAAGGGACTCTCCGTGGAGTCTTATTTTGCCGTTCAAGCTTTCATGAACGGGCTGGGCGCTCTGGCCGGTTCACTGTTGGGTGGAATCATTGCGTCATTCCTTAAGGGGAAGAACATAAATATCTTCGGAATGGATTTCTATGGAATACAGCTTATTTTCTTTGTCGGGAGCGCCTTGAGACTGGCAGCTTTCTTCACGCTGAAGAAAGTTCAGACTTCGAAGACAAAATCCGTTCCACAGTTATTCTTCAACGTTATGTCCACATTCGGCCGCAGAATGGCCGTGCGACCGTATGAGTTTCCTTTCCTCCTGATGTCATCAACTAAGAAGAAAGAGGTTGAAGGCCCTCTTAGTCTGGATCTCCCTGCATCGCTAAAAGATGACGAAGAGAGTAGAGGCAAGACTGAGTGACGCACTTCTCAGGAAAGATCTCCCAGCTCATACTGTAATCTATACAGATCAGTGTATATACCGCCCTTTGCCAGTAGTTCTTCATGGCTACCAGACTCCACAATCATACCTTTATGTATCACCATGATCCTATCGGCATTCCTGATCGTCGAAAGTCTGTGGGCGATAGTAACCATCGTCTTGTTAGATGAGATCCTCTCCATAGCCTTCTGGATCAAGGCTTCCGTCTCAGTATCTACATTTGCGGTAGCCTCATCCAGCACAAGTATATCAGTATCAAATACTGCTGCTCTTGCCAGAGCTATCAGCTGTCTCTCGCCGGCCGAAAGGGTCCCGCCCCTTTGCAAAATCTGTGTGTCGTAGCTGTTCGACAGTTTCTCAATGAAATGGTGCGCATAGACGTATTTGGCTGCGGCTATTACTTTTTCTCTCGAAATCGACTCATCAAACAGCCTGATATTATCGAGAATACTGCCGGAGAAGAGGAAGACGTCCTGCAAGACCACTCCCACCTTTTTACGAAGGCTCTGAATGTTGTAGTCATAAATCTCTCTATCATCTATGCGAATCTTTCCTGATTGAACTCTATATAAACCTGTAAGAATGCTGATTATCGATGTCTTTCCGGCCC
>LVBU01000416.1 GCA_001603185.1 Thermotogales bacterium Thermo_02
ATACGCTGATATCTTCTCTACATGACTTGTGGGTAATGATGAGCTCTCCGAGAGGGGATCTCAGATCAAAAGCCTTTACCGATCGTTCTTTCTTTACCAACAACCTACAACGCACAACCTACCGCGGTTCTTACCGCCCGCGGAGCGGAACTGGCATCGTGAAGCGATACTGGCCTGCGCAAGCAGACTGGCGAAGGCGAAGCCTTTACTGGCGGCGGGATGTCCCTCCCGCCAAAAATAGAGTCTGTCCCAATTTTAGTTTTATCCCTCCCGCCAAAAAAGGTCCCTCTTTTTCCTCCTTATTTATCGGGACTGAAGTGGATCACCTTATCCATGAGTATCTCTTCATACGATGGCCCTACACCGGTCTTAGGATTCACATAAGCTCTGAATGCAATTCTTAAGATATCGTAGGTAACCCTCTCAGATGTAGGTTCTGGAATCAACAGACAATAATCTTCATTATTCGGGTTTGACCTCGCAACTTTCCAAACATAGAAGTACTTCGCGTTTGGATCGTCTGGCAGAAATCTCTCTGCGCTGCCAATAAGGCCAAGCTTGCTCTCAACGCTATGCTCACTGTGAACACTCGCGAATCCGTAGAGAATCTTTGACTCGACTGGCAGAAGATCCTTCACGAGATCATCTGTATAGATTGTGAAATTCGAGTAAGTTGACTTTCCCGTAAGCGAGTGTACCGGACCAAAGACTATCGCAAAGTCATCGGGATCCTCTCCCAGCAGGAAGGGATCCGTAAAGAGATATACAGTATCCCTGCTATCTCCAAGAACATCAGTAACGTTCTGAATGGCCATGTAACTAATCTCCACAGCTCTTTGAGTACGAAGAACGTCGGCCTTGAGATTCGAGTACTCTTTGATTATTGCTTCCTCCAGTCTGTCCATAGTTGGCTTTAGGTCGAGCTCGGAATAATCGCCAGTGTCCCTTGGAATCATGCTCGGCGTCGGAAATGGATCAGGTTCAATCGGTTCAGTAGGTGTGACGCGTAAGACCCAACCTCGATAGTTGGGACTGTAAGGAGGTTTCACTGTTAATTTCCCATCTACTATAAGGGGAGGATCCTGTGCGTAGGCAACGTCTTCGGGATTCTTGAACAATGCCAGGCGAATTACCGAGAGTAACTCATCGCAGTCCTTTTCAAGCCCTAGTTTCAGCATGTTTGAAGGAATCGGTTCGGTGTTGATCAGGCTCTGAATAAAACCCACTTTTGCCGCGGCGGCTCTCATCAGTACGTCCACATTCTTATCAGGGGTAGATATGATCATCGTTGGAGCGTTGAAAACAGTTCCGGCCGTCTCGGGTAGGATCGATTCGCCCGTCTTGATTCTTGTCATATTGATCGTATCGCCTACACTTGCCAGGACACGTTGCCGGCTGCTTTGACCGGGCAGATACTTGGACATAACAAACGTGACATAGCTGAAGTAAGTGACCTCCGGTGGAGTCCAGCCGATAAAGATAATCGCCTCGTCTTCCCTTAGCCTGAAGGTGAACGGCAAGGTGTTTGGAACTGTCTGTCCTGGAGCCGGCGGCAAGAAATATGCTAGGTAGGGATTGGAAGCGTTGTTTCCATAACAGCTCGGGATAAGGTGTTTTGAAAAGAGATCTAGCAGATCCCAAGTGTAAACCACACCCTGTTGAACAACAAACCCGTTCTCCTCAAGCTCTGCGATGAAGCTGTTTACGTTCTCTTCAGTGAAGTATGGATCCAGCGAAAACAATGAGACAGCAAGAAATAGCAGAAGAAGCATCGCCAGACATTTCATACTCTGTTCCTCCTTAGGCTCTCTTAAGCCAAACTAGTAATCTGCTCTGCACTTTTTTCGAGATTGAAGACTTACTACTGCATTTGAGTTCTGCTGCTGAAAAACCATCTGAGAGAGCGTTGAGATAAAGCTGAAAAGGAATTCGAGAGCCTCTCGCAAAAACGACTGTTCTGGCTGCTAGACACAATTGACGTTCTCTCAACTACCAAAGCTTGATAGAGCAATAGTGCATAACGAGTGAGAGCAAATTCCGATGAATTATAGCACTTTCTTTGCATCCAACAAACGATCGACAAAAGTCTTCTGACAACACTTGGAGTTGCAGGCTTAAACCTCCCATTATGACACTCATTGCTTTCGGAACACCATTGTCCCGTTTTAAGCAGAACGAGACTGTTTGCCGCAGAACAATAAAGCTCTGCATTCCTTATCTAATGGTCTTTGCAGCGATAGTATCAAATAGTGTTCTATATACTGGACACTTATGCCAGATAGTGTTCGTTATAAAGGTCACTAATTGACAGGTGGTTAAAGTCAACCACCGCGCAAGTTACGCTTCGTGGGTTTAAGATCGGTGGTGGGTTGCGCGCCGTAGGTTGTTGGTAAGAGCCGCGCGCGCGCTGAGAAGGAGCTCATTCGAGAGTTCTATTAAGAACCGTTGAGAGTGGAGCGTGGAGAG
>LVBU01000033.1 GCA_001603185.1 Thermotogales bacterium Thermo_02
ATATAAAGACGATAATCGAGTGGGCGGTTTCTCAGGGGCTTAACAGAGACGAGACTCTTGAACTTATCCATAGCACTTACGGGAAACGCACTCACAGAAAAGCTTCCATATATCTTGGAGTCGCCCGATCAATCAACCCGACCGTCTTCCTGCTGCCGGTATTGGTCGTAGTAATCGTCACGGCATTGATCTTCGTTATTCCTCCGATGCTTTCAAAGCCTTCATATTCGACGGCTCTTCCTCAGCCAGTTCAGCAACCGTCCGACCTTCAACCGTTCCTGTTGCGCACTTCGAGCGCGGAAGTTACGGTCAAACCGAGAGCAGAATACTCGATCGAGGCCATGATAGTTTCGCGGACTAATTACGGCGGGTGGAGTGGTGAGATAAGTCCGTTCGATTTCGCCCTCGCCTGGGGTAGACTGGTTCTGCCAGAGTATTCAAGACACATCTCTTACTCACAGTTCAACAGATGGTATTACTACAGCTATTCCGATTCCCTTCCCGAGAATCCTTCGATGATCGCTTTGAACTCGGCAAACGTGCACATTGTTCCTTCAGACAACGAATTGCTTTCCAGATTGAAGGTCGCCAAAAAGGGTGACATTGTAAGAATGAACGGCTATCTAGTGGATCTCTCGGGAATAGCTAACGGGCAGCCCTTCACATGGAATACTTCGCTTTCCAGAAGCGATACGGGCGATGGAGCGTGCGAAATTCTCCTGGTGAACGAATTCGAGATCCTAAAATGACTCAAGAGCGAATAGTCTGCAGATTTCTACTATCACTTCGACCGCCTTCTTCATTGAACTGATCGGGATGTACTCGTATCTTCCATGGAAGTTATGGCCTCCAGTGAAAATGTTTGGTGTCGGCAGGCCCTGAAACGAGAGCCGGGCGCCGTCGGTTCCTCCCCTTATCGGTTCAATAATCGGTTCTATTCCAAGGTTCTTCATAGCACAGGCGGCCCTGTCCACAATAAACATTACCGGCTCTATCTTCTCTCTCATGTTCCGGTAAGAGTCTTCAATAGTAACCGATACCGTGTCTTCACCATACTTCACATTCAGAAATGAAGCGACAGCCAGTACCAGATTCTTTCTCTTTTCAAATCTCTCACCGTCGTGGTCGCGGATTATATATGTGAGGCAGGTCTCCTCGACGGTGCCGGTGATCTTGACCAGATGGAAGAAGCCCTCTCGATCCTGTGTCGCTGAGGGCACTTCGGTCGCCGGAAGCATTTCTATAAATTCAGTTGCGATCAACATCGAGTTCTTCATCTTACCCTTCGCTGCACCGGGGTGAATATTGAGACCGGAGATCTTTACGGTCGCACCCGCTGCGTTGAAAGTCTCATATTGAAGCTGGCCAACAGCACCGCCGTCGACGGTATAGGCAAAGTCGGCTCCGAACTCCTCGAGATCGAAGTGCGCCGTGCCCTTTCCCACTTCTTCGTCCGGAGTGAAGCAGACGACGATTTTTCCGTGCTCAATTTCCGGATGGGCAATAAGATACTCCATCGCCGTTATGATCTCGGCCACACCGGCCTTGTCGTCGGCTCCCAGAAGCGTCGTTCCGTCCGTTACTATAAGTTCCTCGCCCTTGTATTTTAGAATTTCAGGATAGAATAACGGATCTAGGACAATTCCCTTCTCTTCGTTGAGTATAATCGGTCCGCCAGTGTACTCTACGATTCTCGCCCTGACATCGGCTCCGCTCATATCCGGGCTTGTATCAATATGCGCAACAAAGCCAATCGCTGGAATATCCCTATCGGCATTCCCCGGAAGGCTTGCCATAACATATCCATTTTCGTCGAGCGTGACTCTCTCCATGCCGATCTCTTCCAGCTCCTGCTTCAGAAGCCTTGCGAGGACAAGCTGTCTTTCGGTAGTCGGACTCGTTTGAGAATTATGATCGGACATTGTGTCTATAGATACATACCTTAGAAAGCGATCAATTAGACTCTCCATTTCTTTGACCTCCCTTTGGCGGTTTTCTCCTCTTTCCAGAGTGTACCAAAACATCGATCAGTTCGCGAGGTCTTGCCGCCAGTCTGTTCGTGACAACTGCCATCGAGTCGAAGATGACTCCCGAGACGGATCTCTCCTTTCTTGTCTTAACTTTCTTCAAAAGAGAGAATGCGATTCCTCTCAATATAAAAGTAAAGAGAAAGAGGATCTGAATTCCATAAAAACTCATATTGCCTATCTGCCAGGAAAACCTGTTCAGATAGGCGGCGAAGAACCCTCCGACAAGAGATCCCACAAGCGCAGCGCCGCCGTTCGCAAATGACAGCAGCGCGTAATATGACTGCGCATCGACCCCGTCCAGTAGATCCATCATCGTAGTGAAGAGGCACAGGTTTATGGCACTCCACGAGGCAGTTCCTATTGCCATATCTACATATAGTAGGTAGACGGTGTTACTGTTCACGAAAAACCACAGGACGGTCTTTATGAAGGCTCCAAAGACTCCGAATTCCAGAACGGCCTGACTTCCGATTCTATCGGCAATTCGTCCCCAGAGAAGATAAAATAACATTGACAGCATAGAACTGATAACGTTCAAGAGACTTAGAAAAGAGTATCCAAGACGCATATTCACGAGTTCATGGTAGGAGAAGAACGGAGAGGAAATGGCTATGGCAAAGGTCCAGAATGCGTAAAAGCGAAGATAAGGCATGAAACGCCTGTCATTCAAGACCACTTTGAATAGACCTCTCCCGTATGTTATCTCGCTCGGAGGATCGTAGTGAAATCCAAGGATCACCAGACTGGCCAGAGCACTAACAGTACCAAGAATCGAAATAATCAGAAAGCCGGAATGTCCAGGAGCCGAGTCTAGAACGAAAGAGTAGAAGAGAGTAATCAGCATGTTCGTAATCGTGAAGATCAGATTTCTCAGACCGAAGAACCTGGCGGATCTCTGCTTTGGAGCGACGTCTCTCATCAGTGAGACCCAGAAATTGCCAGTCAGGCTTGCCATTAGCGAAAACAAGGCCATTATCACCAGAAGAAAGGACTGCCTGTTAAGTCCCATTGCCAGAGTCACGGGGATAAAGGCTGTAGATATTCTGCTAACGGCGGCGCAGAGCATCATGGCTCTCTTGCGGTTTCCGAAAGCTCTCAGAACCGAAGGCGCGAGGAGCTGGACGAACTGCGAGATTGTTGGAAGAACTCCCAGTAGGGCAATTACTGGTTCAGATGAACCGAACTGAAGTGCAAGCCCTGTACCGATGAAGCCCTGCGTGATCAGAAAGAATCCATTGTATATAGAGCCCTCGAAAACCGACAGAATTCGTGTGCGTTTCAGTTTGTCCAAACAGAACATCTCCGATATAGTGAGCTTTACGAATAGCTTCATTATAGATCAAAGATGGGCGATAAGTCCATAACCCTTTGTGATTTCAGGAATTTCAACCGACTCTTCGATTCAGCATTACCTTTTGTTCACAATAGATAGCGACGGCTTCTCCGGGTATGTTTGAGAGTGTTATCGGCCTCACATTACTCTGTATCTCTTGTGAGTATTTCTCAAATATGAGTATCATATTTGGAGAAAAATATAATTCCTGCTATAATTCTCTTTGAACAGTCTAAGCATCCAGACGGGAGGTTGATAGTATGAAACTGCTGATTATTTCTATGATCGTTCTTATTGCAGGAATACAGATATTTGCAGTTGCCACCGGAGAAGTAAAAGCGATTACGGGAGCTTTTATTCAACTCGATGGAAGGCTTGCGCAGTTCGATGAAACGCAGTGGATAAATGAGCTTTCTCTCATGAAGGAAGTGGGAATGGATACCGTGGTAATCCAGTACAGTGCTTACGGTGATAGGTTCTACTATCCTTCAAGATACATGAAGACCGATGAGATAGCTCCGGACGAGAGCATAGCCGAACTCCTCTGGAGGGGATCGGCGAGGACGAGATTTGTCAGGGTCGTTATAGAACATACGAGCGTTGAATGGACGCTCATACCCGAAGTAAGCGTCCTGAAAGGCTCCGAAGTTCTCTCTCTGGGCAAAGCATATACAGTAGATCCGGCCGCTCACCCTAGTTATCCCTCGAACGGGAAACTCACAGATGGAAGCGCAAATTACTCCTGGGGAGACATGGTTGGTTGGCAGAATCCCGGAAAGAAAATAGAAATAGTCATCGATCTTGGGGATCTGACTTCAATCGATTCTGTGAGTGTCAAGTTTATGAGATCGGAAATATCGGCCGTTCAGATACCCTCGAATGGTTTTGAAGTATTTCTCTCAAACGATGGCAAGTCCTTCATGGCTGCGGGAAAGGCAACATGGGAAGAAAACAGACTGGAGAAAGTCGAGGACACGCTGGGCAAGATACTCAAAGTTGCTGATGAGTTTGGAATGGCTGTCTTTCTGGGACTTGCGCTCGACCCGTCATACTGGTCGGGCCAGTTCAATCCGAAAGAGCAGATAAACATGAACCAGAGAATACTCACGGAGCTCTTCAGTCTTTACGGTTCTCACAAATCTCTGGCGGGTTGGTATCTTCCCGAGGAGATAGATGACCGATCCTTTCTGACTCAGTCCAGAAAGGATGGTATAAGGGACTACCTTAAATCGATGGCCACGTACGCGCGATTCCTCACTAGAAAGCCGGTTATGATATCTCCCTACTTCGGAATGCGCCCGGACGGCGAAGCCTATGCGGCCTGGTGGGACTACGTTCTCAGCGAGGCAAAGGTAGACATCATCGCCATGCAGGACGGAGTAGGAACAAGGAGAACCTCCGTCGAAGAGTCGGCGGCAGTAATGAAGGCACTTAAGCCGATTATGGATAAACACGGTGTCAGATTCTGGGTAAATGTAGAAGTCTTCAACCAGATTCACGGCTGGCCCGTTGATTCGGGCAGTTGGCAAGCGATACCGGCTGATTTCCAGAGAGTTAAGGCTCAGCTCGAACAGCAGTCGCCTTACGCCGAAAAGGTAATAATCTTCGACTTTCCACACTATATGTCTCCGAGGCTTGGAGGCATGGCTGAGGAGCTATACGATGCGTATAGTGACTACCACAGAGAAATGGGGGATTGATCATGAAGAGAGTAAGCGTAATACTAATAGTTGTGGCTTTTGCCGCGGTTATCACATTTGGCAGGACCGAGCTTTCCTTCTGGTATGCCTGGGGCGGAGATGAGGGTAAGGCCTTGCTGAATCTGGTCGATGAATTCAACAAGAGCCAGGACCGCATCATTGTGAGGCCCGTCTTCGTTCCCATAGGTCAGGGTGAGAAGATAAACACTGCACTGGCAGGTTCTTCAACTCCTGATATTGTAACTATCTGGGACTGGATGGTAGTACCCCTGGGAGAGAATGGAGCTCTTATCTCTCTCAACGACTATCTCGATTCAGCCGGAGTCACAGAAGAAGACTTTCTTCCAGGTGCGTGGACGTATGGCTCATACAGAGGAGTCAAGTATGGACTCCCGACAACACTGAACGCCTATGCCTTCATGTGGAACAAGAGCCTTTTCAAAGAAGTGGGGCTCGATCCTGACAGACCTCCCGAAAGTATCGAGGAGCTCGACAGATATGCCGAACTTCTCTTCAGGCAGGACACGAGGGGTAATATCAGAAGAATAGGCTTCCTGCCCAATATCAGTCATATTTACTTCTATGTCTTTGGTGGTCAGCTGTGGGATCAGGAGACCGAAGAGATAACGGCGAATCATCCGGGAAATATAAAGGCCCTTGATTGGGTCGCTTCCTACTACAAGAAGTTTGACCTGCAGAAGATACGTGTTTTCCAGGCAACGTGGGGCGAAATGGCAAGTTCATACAATCCCTTCTACAGGGGTCAACTCGCCATACAGGAGGCCGGTCAGTGGGAGCTACTATTCATAAAGCAGTTCGCGAAACCGGATTTTGAATACGGAGTTTCGCCATTTCCAGCACCCGAAGGCGGCAGAGAGAAAGTGGCATACCTGAACGGTTCTTTCTGGGCGATCCCAAAGGGCTCAAAGTATCCCGACGAAGCCTTTGAGTTTCTTAACTGGTTGACTGCAAGCCATCAGTCGGCAAGATTCGCCGCCCAGCTATCGAATATCCCTCCCAAGGTCGAAGCAATAAACGATCCCGTCTTCGCCGACAATATGCCGCAAAACATGGAGGTATATATCGATATGCTCACAAACGGTTATGTCTACTCGTTCCCGACTCTTCCCATAGGCCTCTTCTATATGGAAGAGCTGAATCAGGCGCTGCAGTATGTCCAGAGCGGTGCCAAGACAGCCGAAAGAGCATTGAACGATGTTCAGGAAGCTGTATTAAGAGAGCTCAAGAGGTACGAGTAACACATGAGCAGTGTGGCAAAGAGTCGGAAGAGAGAGAGCCGAATTGGACTACTCTTTCTGTCTCCGTGGCTTTTGGGACTGGCCATATTCACGGCCTACCCGATAATCGCTTCGCTGTACTTCAGCTTCACCCAGTACAGCGGACTCTCTTCGCCCCGCTGGATCGGTCTGGAGAACTACGCGAGACTCTTCCAGGATCAGCTCTTCTGGAAGTCGATATACAATACGCTTTACCTTGCGATTATCGGTATTCCTCTCGCACAGATTTTGAGCCTTCTTGTCGCCCTGCTGCTAAACACGAAGGTCAGATTTCTAAGCGTGTTCAGGACTCTATACTTTCTTCCGAGTATCGTTCCGGCAGTGGCTACAGCTCTGCTCTGGAAATGGTTCTTGAACCCGCAGTTCGGACCGATCAACCTATTGCTCGAGAGAATCGGACTGCCTACACCGGGCTGGCTGACCGATCCGGCCTGGTCGAAGCCGGCTCTGATACTCACTAGCGTCTGGGGCGTCGGAGGTGCGATGGTAATATATCTTGCCGGTCTGCAGAATATCCCTGCCGAACTCTACGAAGCCGCCGAACTCGATGGAGCGGGAAGGATCGCCAGACTGTTCAGAATAACGATTCCCATGCTCAGCCCGGTAATACTTTTCAACGTTGTTATGGGCGTGATCAGCTCCTTCCAGTCTTTCACGAGTGTCTTCATCATGACCGCGGGCGGCCCGGAGAACTCTACTCTGGTTTACGCTCTATCGATCTATCGCAACGGCTTCCAGTTCTACAGGATGGGATATGCCAGCGCAATGGCCTGGATCTTGCTAATCATCACCTCGATCGCAGTGCTTTTCGTATTCAAGTTCTTCGGCAAATACGGTTACTTCGGGGGCGCAGAAAAATGATAAACAGAAGACGGCTGGATAAATCCTGGATATACCTTCTGCTGATAGCTGGAGCGGTATTCTTTGTTATTCCATTTTTCTGGATGTTCTCGACATCATTGAAATCTTACGACGACGTATTCGCCTTCCCGCCGGTATGGTGGCCCTCTGAGGTTCTCTGGTCAAACTATGCCGATCTCATCTTTGAGCTTCCCTTCGTCAGGTACACTCTGAACACTCTGTTCGTAACTGCCATGACTCTTCTTGGCTTCATGCTTTCGTCTTCAGTCGTGGCCTTTGGCTTCTCCTACTTCAGAATACCCGGGAAGAAGATGCTGTTCAGGATACTGCTCGTTACTCTGATGATCCCGCCGCAAGTGACCATGATTCCTCAATTCGTTCTGTTCAACAGGCTTGGCTGGGTCGGCACTTTTCTACCCCTTATAGTCCCAACTTTTTTCGGAGGAGCCTTCTCGATCTTTCTACTTAAACAGTTCTTCGACACAGTTCCCAGAGAGTTCTCCGATGCGGCGAAACTCGACGGGGCAAATGAGTGGAAGATATTCACCAGAGTCTATCTGCCTTTGTCGAAACCGGCTCTTGCGACATCGGCTCTCTTCATCTTCATATGGACCTGGACAGACTTTCTCAATCCGTTGATCTATCTGAACGACGACCGCATGTACACTCTGTCTATCGGGCTGCAGCAACTATCGACTTCTCGAACAACTGCCTGGCCGCAGTTGATGGGCGGGTCGGTGCTTATGACCCTACCTATAATAGTTCTCTTCTTTCTTGCGCAGAAGACATTTATTCAGGGCATTCAGGTTGGTGGAATAAAATCTTGAGCACCACAGCACCTTGAAAAAGGAGGAGGTATTAAAATGCTTAGAAAGGGCTTGTTTTTACTTCTAGTTCTACTGGTCACATCGTTCGTAATTGCCGGAGAGTTCAACGTCTCAGCGGGAAAGACCTACACGCTTTCTCCGGCTCCTAATCCAAACTATGCCGATCCCGGTACGAAACTTACCGACGGCAGCTTCAACTTCAGCTGGGGAGATATGGTCGGTTGGGAAAACCCTCCGGCGAATCCGGTTATCACCGTGGATCTTGGCGATATCTTTGAGGAGATCTCCTACGTCGCCTTGAAGGTAATGTTCTCGGCTCCGTCCGCAGTTAACCTTCCCGAGTACTTTATCGTCTCTATCTCCGAAGACGGAGAGCTCTACGAGGACCTGGGAATGGGGATAACCTACGCCGAGGCTCCCGTACCTAACGATACGATCGCAACTCTCTTCTGGGCGAGCGAAGAGTTCCCCGGCTACGGGAGATACTTGAAGATCGAAGTAGTTCCCGGCGGAGATTCCTGGACTATGGTAGCCGAGGTAATCGTCGGCGATGGTGCGATTCCCGAGGAGTTAGGAATTGTTGCAGACGATGTAGTCGATGTTTCCGTGGCCGAGATAGTCTCTGTTGGCAAGCCATATATACTCATTCCGTTGCCTTCGAGCGCATACCCCGACACAGACTCGGTTAAAGTCACCGATGGATTTGCAAGGTATTCCTGGGCAGACATGATTGGTTTCGATAGTCCTCCGATCAACCCGACCGTGATTATCGATCTTCTCGAAACCACTTCTATCGTCAAAGTATCTGCACACTTCATGCGTTCGTTCGCCTCTGCCGTTAACCTGCCGAACAGCCTCCTGATAGCGGTTAGCGATGACGGTATGGAGTTCAAGACAGTCGGTCTCGCCGTAGTAACCAATCCTTACCCGCCACAGAACGAGTTCATAAACGAAATCTACTGGATAGCCAGCGCACCGGTAGAGGCAAGATATGTGAAGGTCGAAGTCAGACCCCGTGGTAGTGCGTGGACAATGCTGGCAGAGGCCACCGTCTGGGCAGCGGCGGAATAACATGTTCGATAAGAGAGTCGTATTTCTCCCTGTAGACGAGCGTTTCTGCACGAGAGATTATTTCTTGCTTCTAGCAAGAGCAGCGAATATAAACGTTGTGACTCCGCCAAAATCGTATCTGGGGGCAAAGAAAACGCCCCCGGATATTCGGCGACTACACAAATGGTTAGACGAGACAGTAGCAACCGGCGACTACCTGATCCTCTCAATAGATATGCTAGTCCACGGCGGTCTGATACCCTCGAGAATGAGTCTCGACACACTGGATACCCTGAAGGAGAGACTGTCTCTAGTGAAAGGTCTCAGAGCGCGTGGAGTGAAGATCTATGCGACGACTACCGTAACCAGAACTCCCTTCTACAACTCTGCCGAAGAAGAGCCCGACTACTGGCAGTATTTCGGTCTGGACGTATATGATTTCTCCAGACTGATCGCGCGGAGCTACAGGGGTGAGAGTGTGTTCTCGACCATAAAAGAGAAAATGAAGAATATACCGGTTTCATTCATAAAGGACTATCTTGTCAGGCGCGTGAGAAACTTCAATCTCGTCTCACAGGTCATCGATCTCGTAAAGGAGAACGTTCTGGACTTTCTGAATCTGGTCCTTGACGACAACAGCAAGGAGAGCCTCTCGCTTGCCGAGAGCGAAGTCCATCGGAGAAGAGTCGAAGAACTCGGAATCGACAGGAAGGTCTCGATTCACGCAGGGGCCGACGAGGCGACGCTTAGCCTTCTTTCAAGGGTGCTTGCAGAGTGCAGCGAAAGTATGCCGACATTTGAAGTCTGCTACTCCTCTCCTGAACACAGAGCTTTCGTTCCCCCGTTCGAGGGATCTCCGCTCTGGCAGGGCATTGAGAATCATATCGAAGCTGCCGGTGGAAGACTTGTTGAGAGAGACGGTGACATAGTTCTCCTGGCAAACAATCCCGGGAAGGGTCTCGACAGCCCGCGGCAGCCGTTAGTTCCCGAGAATACTGATTCGTACGAGAGATTCTTTGGCTATCTTCTAAAGGCCGGACATAATATAAAGGGAATTGCGGACGTGAAGTACACCAACGGAGCCGACAACTACCTTGTCAAGAGACTGCTCGAAGAGAGAGAGCTAGATTGGAGAGAGACCAACTATTCGGCATGGAACACGGCCGGCAATACTCTTGGAACGGTCTGTGCTCACTCGATCGTACAATCGCTTGGCCAGAGGGGATTGCTGAATCTGGATTCCATAGAGATGAAGAAACTCCAGGCGATCTTCCTTCTAGAACACTGGGCCTTTCAGTCAAATCTCAGGCAGAGACTGATAGCGCAAGCAGAGAGAAAGGGCGTCAGACCGTGGACTGTGATCCCAGTCGAGCAATGGGCCTGCGAGTTTGTCAGAAGCGGACTCTCAGAATACAGAGATGTTTTAGAGAAGTCGCTGGGAATGGATTTCGAGATCTCCGATGTCTTCTTCCCGTGGCACAGGTCATTTGAACTGGGCCTGACCATAAAGGCCGTCGTATAAATCTTCGGAGGTGATACTCTTGGTCAAAGATCTGCTGAAGAGAATAGAAAAGGGAATAATCGTCTCCTGTCAGGCTCTTGAAGACGAACCTCTCCACAGTCCGGGCATCATGGTGCTCATGGCAAAGGCGGCCATTATGGGCGGAGCGAGCGCCATTAGGGCCAATGGAGCGCGGGATGTGGAAGACATAAGGAGAGCCTTCGACGTACCGATTATCGGTCTGAACAAGAGAGTCATCCAGGGCTATCAGGTCTATATAACGCCGACCTCTGAGGATGCGACGGACATACTGAAAGCCGGTGCAGACGTAATCGCACTGGATTGCACGCTCAGAGATCGGCCCGAACCGCTGGAGTCCATCTTCTCAAGTATTAGAAGGGATTTCCCCGACAGGCTAATCATGGCTGATATTTCCAGTTTCCAGGAAGCAGTGGCGATCTCTGAACTACGTCCGGACTTTATCGCGACTACTCTCTCGGGATATACTGAAGACAGTTTAGATAAGCCGAAACCGGATATTGAGCTCGTAGAACTCCTGTCAAGAGAATTCGACATTCCGGTGATTGCCGAAGGCAATTACTGGGAGCCCGAGCAGGTACTGCGGGCCTTTGAAGCCGGGGCCTTTTCAGTTACTCTGGGCAGCGTCATCACGAGGCCCCAGCTTATCACAAGGCGCTTCACGCAGCATATCGAAGACTGGAAGAAGTCGCTTCCGACCAGATCTACCGGCTCGTCTATGGGGGCGGAGAGATGATGAAGCTAAAGAAAGACGTAGTGATAATCGGGGCCGGCATCTCCGGAGTCCATGCCGCTATTGCCGCCGCCAGAGGCGGACTGGACACCCTGCTCGTCGAACGCGACGGTTCAGTCGGAGGTATTTCCACACTCGGTCTGTGCAATCCGTTCATGAGATACTGGCTGGGAACGGAGAGGCTTGTCGGCGGAGTCTTTGGAGAAATCCTATCCGAGCTGAAAAGACGTGGAGGATTGCTTGCAAACTCCTTCGATTCCGAAACGATGAAGATCGTGTATTTTGAGAAGCTAAGAGCGGCCGGCGTGGATTTAGTGCTACATTCTATTCCAGTTGAAGTCTATACGGAAGGCAGTTCAATCCGATCGGCAAGATTTATCTCTTCTCAGGGAATACCGTTTGAAGTCGAAGCCGATTACTTTATTGACGCTTCAGGCGATGCGACGTTCTCATTTATGGCGGGAGCGGAGATTTTTGAGGGCGACGCCGGAGGAACGAACCAGGCCATGACGCTGATGTTCACTGTCAGTGGAATCGATTTCGCAAAGGTCAGCGAAGATATAAAACTAAACAAAGAGAACTTCTTCGCGTGGGTCTCGCCGCGGCCGGAGGTCATGTCGGTGGCCGGTTACTTCCAGGAGATTAAGGCGGCGAGAGAAAACGGATACGACAAACTTCAGGACTACTACTTCTTCATAGAACTGCCAGGCGAAGGAAGGGCGTCGGTCAATACGACTCACTCATTCGGCAGGAGAGCGGCCGATCCCTTTGAGCTCTCCGGTGCAGTTGTCGATTGTATGGCCCAGATCGATCAGCTGATGTCCTTTGCCGTAGAATACGTCAGAGGCTTCGAAAATGCGAGAATAGAGAAGATCGCTTCTATTATGGGGGTCAGAGAGAGCAGAAGGGTCAAAGGAATGTATGTGTTCAGCGGGGAAGATGTGAAGTCGCACAGAAAGTTCAATGATGGAGTCGTAAGAGCGACGTATGGAATAGACATTCATAGCGAAAGCTCACAGAAGATAACCCAGGAAGACAGAATGCAAGTTCCCGTCTATGAAGATTACTATGAGATTCCCCTGCGTTCACTTATCAGCGCCGATTTCGAAAATCTCGGAATAACGGGCAGATGCTTTTCGAGCGACTTCTCGGGCCACAGTGCGGCGAGAATTATGCCGACCGTTGCAGCAATGGGACAGGCTACAGGAAGCGCAGTCTCATCGGCAATCTCGAACGGTATCCCTCTCTCCAGAGTAGAGGCCAGAGACATCAGAACTTTCATAGAATCCGGTACAATCTAAATGGAACGGGTCGGGTCATAGACCAATAACGGCAGGTCGGGGGGGGATTCTATGCTTTCTTTCGGAATAGACATAGGCGGAACCATGATCAAAACCGCGATAGTGAATGAAAAGGGTGAGTTAGATCGAAAGAAGCTTTATCCAACGGGTAAAGGACTGGAAGAGCAGCTCCTTGAGATAATCGATCTTGAGCTCTACGAGAATAGAGTAGAGGCTATCGGGATAGGAACTGCCGGAAGAGTGAATCCCCGGACCGGGAGCGTAAGCCTAGCCACGGATAATCTCGCCGACTGGACCGGAGTCCGCATCAAGGAAATAATAGAGGAGAAGACAGGGATAACGACCTCGGTCATAAACGACGCGAACGCAGCCGCCTTTGGAGAGTGGTTTGTCAACCACAGAAACGCCGAGTCTCTGGCAATGCTGACGGTGGGTACCGGACTTGGAGGCGGCGTGGTTATCGACGGTCTCCCTCTTCTGGGAAAGAGGGGCGAAGCGGCCGAATTCGGGCATCAGATACTTTATCCGGGCGGAAGAAAGTGCAACTGCGGAAAGAACGGTTGTGCCGAGCAGTATGTGTCGATGAGGCTTATTCACAGACTCGTTGCAGAAGTTACGGGATACGAGATAGAGAGAACGGAGTTGATAAAGCAGTTTCTGGGTGGCGACCCCATAGTGCATAAGGCGGTACAACGCGTAGCGAAAGATCTGGCCGTTTTAATAGACTCAGTATTCCTCAACTTCGATCCAGATATAGTAGTGGTGGGCGGTGGGATTTCCGAACTGGGAGACAGTTTCCTGGACCTACTGAGGGAAGAGATATCCCACTACGAGAGGGCATCTCTCTATACGGGATACAATGTAGTTCTGTCAGGTTCGGGAAATGATTCGGGTATCGTCGGGGCGGCGATCTATGCGATGAACCGCGTGTTGAAAGATTATCCGACCTGGTGAGTTCGAATGTTCTAGGTTTCTAATCTCTTCGCAGAGAGGGTTTTTCTTCGCCACTTGCTTTTCTTCACGATCACTGCAGAAAAATAGTATCATTGAGATGCTTATGAAGACTCTAACTGGAATAGTATTTGGCATTCTGAAGGGGGGTTCATCTTGATTCCCATGGAAAAGAAAGCTTTGATTCTGTTCCTTATCTGTATCTTTTCGGTGGTTGTGTTCGCAAGCCAGTCAGGCGGTGAGGTAGTCGCTATTCCGCAGGCTTACGATCTGAGAAACGTCGACGGAAACTGTTATATCACACCTGTTAAATCGCAGTGCGTTCCCCATCAGCCATGGAACTGTGTGGGTCTCTGCTGGGCTTTTTCGAGTCTGGCGTCCTTCGAGAGCAGTCTTCTCAAACAGGGCATAGCCAGCGATCCGTACTCTCCTGAAGCCAATCTCTCTCCCTGGCATTTAGGCTGTCATATCGGTTTCAACCACCCTAACTACGAGTTCAACGATACTCTTGTTGGAGACCCTCCAGTTCCGATTAGCTATCAGCTTGACAGCACTATGCAGTTCGGATGGGGTGGCAGTGCCCTGTTCACGATCGACTTTCTCAGCAGCGGGAGAGGTCTGGTTCTGGAAGTGGATGCGCCCCTTCCTCTTGAGAGAATGGAGACCCGCGAAGTCCTTTTGCCGCCCGATAGAGATCTCCCCGCTCACTATATGCTTCGAAAAGGTCTGGTCTACGCCCGCGAGGACTTCGATGGCGACCGGGAGTACATGAACACCATTAAGCGGGCGGTCATGGAATATGGCGCACTTGCTTCACCGATGTATCTTGGGGCCCCGGATCTGCCGGGACAGAGCGGTATGAGCTTCTGGCGAGACGACGGCTACTCCGATTACTATTGTGATCTGGAAGAGCTCACGAATCAACTTGTCCATCTCGTGACCATCGCGGGCTGGGACGACATGAAGAGGATAGACGGCGCTCCGGGAGATGGTGCCTGGCTAATAAAGGACAGCTTGGGCAGGCAATTGCACGATGGAGGTTACTTCTGGATATCGTATTACGATACGGTTTTTCTCAAGGGCGACTCCTATGCCGTCTCTCTTGTGGCAGACAGGAATGAGGGATATGCCGACTCCCGTTATCGTTCGAGTGAACATACTCTCTCGTTTCCAATCGGCGGATCGAGTATGTATGAGAGCGACGGCTCGTACGAAGGTAACCGCTCTTCATCTTTCTGTGTCAGTTTTATCTCTCTGGAAGACGGTTTGCTGAAGTCTGTGGGACTTATCGCTGCCAACAGAAACGAGCACGTAGTATTGAAGGTATTCGAGAGCTGGGACGATGAGCTTTGTGAACCTTCCGGAGAGGTCCTCTCGGAAGACTTCATCCTTGAAGAGAGAGGCTATCACCTGATCGATCTCGCCCGACCGGTCGAAGTGTTTGAAGGTCAGGAGTTCGTGATAGTTGTGAGTTTCAGATTCAATCCCGATGCCCAGGGAGGTCCTCTTGTCTACGTAACCGATGAAGACGGCTCGTCAATAATGGCAAAGACTTTTCTGGCCTCTTTTTCCGATGACCTGGACCGACCTTTATGGACAGACTACCGCGAGATTAGGGAGAACTCGGCCTTCTTCTTGCAGGCGATAATGCAGGACGAATAGAAGACCGCTCCTTTATCGTCAATTCAGCAGTTCCAGACCTATTCTCATTCTCTGGAGATCGACGTCTACTATTCTGACTTTGACAATCTGACCGACACTGAGGATCTCCAGAGGATCCTTTACTCTCGCGCCCATCTTGCTCTTGTGAATCAGACCGTCCTGCTTTACCCCGATATCTACGAAGGCTCCGAAGTCAACGACGTTTCGGACCGTGCCCTCCAGCTCCATACCCTTTACAAGGTCCTCCATAGACAGGACATCGGTTCTGAGGAGGGGCTTCTGGAGTTCTTCTCTCGGATCTAGGCCGGGCTTTTTCAACATTTCAAGAACCTCTCTCACGGTAATCGGATTGAATTCTTTCTCTGCTGCAAGCGAGGCCGTGTCGATAGTCTTGAGTCTTTCGGGGAGTTCCTCTCTCTTCAAGAATAACTCTTCGGGGGAAAGAGCTGCCCTTCCAAGTATTTCGCGGGCTACCCCGTAGCTTTCGGGATGTACCGTCGTACCGTCGAGAGGTTCGTCTCCGTTAAGTATCCTGCAAAATCCGGCGGCCTGTTCAAACGCCTTAGGCCCCAGTCCGGGGACTTTCAGCAACTGCTTCCTGCTGGAGAAGGGTCCGTTCTCGGTCCTGTACTTCACTATATTGGAAGCCACCCTGGAATTCAGACCGGAGATGTATTTTAGAAGGTGCTCGGAGGCCGTGTTGAGATTTACGCCGACGAGATTGACTACCGACTCGACTTCTCTGTCGAGGGCCTTCTTCAGTTCGGACTGGTTTACGTCGTGCTGGTACATGCCGACGCCGATAGATTCGGGCGGAATTTTGACATATTCGGCCAGGGGATCCTGCACCCGTCTGGCGATGGATACCGCTCCCCTGGTAGTGACATCAAGATCGGGAAACTCTTCGATTGCGACTTTTGAGGCCGAATAAACAGAAGCTCCCGACTCTGTGGTTATCATATACTTCACATCCAGTCCGTATTCCTTAATGAGCTTGCTTACGAACTGCTCGGTTTCTCTCGACCCGGTCCCGTTCCCTATCGATATCAGTTCCGTGCCCAGAACATTTATCGCCTGAACTACCTTCATTGCTGAACCGGTGTAGTCGTTCTGTGGGGGCGTCGGATATATCACATCGTGGTAGAGAAAAGCGCCGTCCTTTCCTATGGCTGCAAGTTTACAGCCGGTACGGTACCCCGGATCTATCCCAATAACCGCCTTCTCTCCAAGAGGCGGCTGCATGAAGAGATCGCGCAGATTCCTCGCGAAGACATGTATTGCCCTGGCCTGGGCCTCCTCACTTATCTGGTTTCTGACTTCTCTCTCGATCGAAGGCATAAGGAGTCTCGAAAGGGAGTCTTCCGAAGCAGTCTCCAATTCGGCATAATACGCCAGGTATTCATTCCAGCCGATAAGCCTTTTCAGATCAGACAGAATTGGAAAGGGAAGCTCAAGAGAAACCTTCAAGATCTCTTCTCTCTCTCCTCTGAAGACTGCTAGAACTCTATGCGCGGCAAGGCGATCTATCGGCTGCGAAAACTCGTAATAGTCTCTGTACACCGAGCGTTCGTCTTCATTGTCTGTTTTCTGGCTCTTTACTATACCTTTTTTTCTCAACTCGTTTCTCAGCTTCTCTCTTATCCTCAAATCCTGAGCGAAATCCTCGGCGAGTATATCTAGAGCTCCCTCAACAGCCTCTTCAGCGGTATTAACTTCAAACTCCGGGTTTATAAATCCACTCACGAATTCGCCGTTCCGCGTTTTTGAAGTTCTTATGAAGTCTGCGAGGGGTTGAAGCCCCTTTTCGCGGGCCCTGTCTGCGCGCGTCTTCTTCTTCGACTTATAGGGGAGATATAGATCTTCGACGACCTGAAGAGTCTTGGCCTGAACTATTGAGGCCTTCAATTCCTCGGTAAGCTTTCCCTTCTCTTCGATCAGCCTGAGGACTTCCTCTTTCCTGTTCCCCAGCTTCTTCAGATAATCGAGTGTGTCGGCGATCTCTCTCAACTGTATTTCATTTAGCTCTCCGGTCTTTTCCTTTCTATACCTTGCGATGAATGGAATCGTCTTACCCTCTTCAAGCAGCTCTACGGCGTTCTCGACTTTCCAGCGTGGCAGACCAAGAGTATCGGCGATTTCGAGAACGATTTCATTCATTCGAAGTGACCTCAAGAACAGTCTTTACTGTCTCTATCGGGAAGGAACCGTAGGCTGTCTCGTTCGATAGAACGATACCGGAATAGCCATTATCCCTCAAGTCCGCAAGGTGACAGATCTCACTTCTGGTCGCACATGGGTGATCTACCATGTGTTCGAGAACCTCACCGGCCATTAGTACCGGTTTGTTCAGAGAAGCGATGTTCTTTGTGAAGAATCGGTAGAAATCTGCAAAGCCCCTCATACCAAGCTGCGCGAAGAGGTCTCCCCTGCAAAGCCAGATCTCGTCGCTAGCATTCGCGATCTCTTCGACTCTTCCAAACGGCAATTCTCTCTCGATCTTTGATGCGACGGGTCTTCCGGAAAGCTCCTTAAGCTCTGCGACTTCACCCGGACCGGAGACGAAGGAGAGGGCGTATCTGACAAAGTCGTGCCTGCGGCTTGATTTGACTATCTCGATGTCTCTCGGGCAAAGCTCGAGCTGATTGACCGGGTGAGGAGAGATATTCATGCCCTTCGCCGGTCTGATATCTCCACCTTTGAGAACCAGTGCCCGGGCCCGTTTCTCCTCGATCTTCAGAACTTCGAGCCGAATCTTTCCGTCTTCTATTGAGACTTTCATCCCCGGAGAGAGGTAAGACAGGACTCTCGGGTCAACCGAGATCGTCTTCAGTTCCGGTCCGGGTTCACCGAAGATCACCTGCTCGCCCGGCAAGATCTCGAACTCCTGCTGGCTGCGCGAGAGCCTGAATTTGGCTCCCTGAAGGTCTATATATAGTGGAAGCGCACAGTTGTAAGAATAGTATTCTAGGAAATTCTCGAGCTCACGAAGATCCGTGTGAGAAGAGTTGAATCTGAAAGAGCTGACCCCTGTGACTTCAAGAGACTTAAGTATATTCTTATCCTTTACGGTCGCGACGACAGAGAATACTCGCATATTGATCACCTCTCTGAAATTATAGCAGACCGTAGAGAACAGGGAATCAGATTGTGTATAAGCTTCAACACCACCGGAAAGAGGTTTGTATTGTCACACAGAATCGTCAACGATTTTCGGTGCCTCGGCCGCCGGATAGGAGCCAAGCAGTTTAAAGTAACTGCACTGTCTCTCTATCGCTTCGAGAGCTTCATCGACATTTCGGTCGCCTATCGCGCCTTCGAAGCCCACGAAAAACAGGTAATGCCACATCTCTCTTCTCGACGGTCTCGATTCGATCTTTGTCATGTTCAGCGCTCTGTTCGAAAGCTCTCCGAGAACTCTATACAGAGCTCCGGGAAGATGTTGCGTCGTGAAGATAATAGATGTCTTGCACCGACCGGAGCACTTCACGGCTTCCCTGCCCATTAGAAAGAACCTTGTGTAGTTTATCTTCAGGTCTTCGAGGTTTCTCTTCAGAATGGTGAGTCCATAAGTCTCGGCTGCGAGCTCGCTCGCTATCGCTGCTGTACCTGGCGTCTTATTGGCTGCAAGGTCTTTTGCGGCGCCGGCGGTATCATAGTATTCTCTGGGCTCTATACCTAGAGACAGAAGGTTGTTAGAGCACTGTGCAAGCGCCTGATGATGAGAGATTGCGTATTTCACATCGGCAAAGACCGTCTCCGCCGGAGCCATGAGGCAGTGCTCGACTCTCGATATTATCTCTGCCTGAACTAGAAGACTGCAGTTCATGAGCGCATCGTAGGCCGGCATCACCGTACCGGCAAGAGAGTTCTCGACGGGAAGTATCGCGTTGTCTACTCTTTCGTCTTCAACGGCCCGAAGCATCTCGGGAAATGATCTGAATGGTACAGTCTCATGATCGTTGCCAAGAAATCTCTTTATAGCCTGTTCCGAATAGGCCCCATGCTCCCCCTGAAAGCCAACCAGCAATCGTTTCAAAGCCTTACCCCCGGTCTCCGTTATGGAGATATATGATAATCAATAGATCGTGAAGTTGAAGTAATAGTAAACGTATCCAGAGTTGCTCGAGTAAGCCGCGCCACCGGTAACCAGAGAAGCCGTGGCATCGAGATTCGTCGAAGTGTATTCCAGCGGCTGATTGCCCAGAATATCGCTGACCGCGCTTCTGTCAACATCTTGTCCCGCATAGAAGACGACAATATGGTAGCGGCCAGAGCTTGACGTATAGGCATAACCGTATAGATCGTTTCCGTTGGAATCCTTTGGCAGGTCTCTTCCAAGATCGGCAAGCGTTATTGGTGCTCCGCCGGGTCTTCTTATAGCTCCCGAAGGATTTGCACCGTTTAAGAAGGCGGCGGTTTGTATCGCGTTGCTGAGTGTCCTCAGGTTCTGGGCCACCTGTGTTGCTTTCGCTTTCTTTATAGCGTTCATCGCTACCGGCGTTATCGTAGAGATTAGCGCGGCGATAACCGCAAGTACTATCAAGAGCTCAACAAGCGAAAAACCTCTGTTTCTATGTTTCATTGTAAACCCTCCCTAAATCTGCTTCAAAAAAGAAGACGGAACCGTAATACCAGAGTGACCTACTAAGATTATACATTGAGATTCTAGTTCTCGATATTCACTTTAGATACAAACAAACGATTAAAAGAATCAAATCACTCTGCGAATCCTCTCTTACGAAT
>LVBU01000417.1 GCA_001603185.1 Thermotogales bacterium Thermo_02
AGAACCACTCCAAGGTTTATACTCTTGTTGGGAAGAAAAGGGAAAGGTCTGGCTTGATCCACAGCCATAGGAGTTATAACCGGGTAGATAGTGTCCGCAAAGTATCTTTCAACAAATCCCCTTTGTTCTTCGTTCAAATCATTCATCTTCAGAAAAAAGATTTTGTTCTTTCTCAATGCCGGAATTAAAGAACGATTTAGACAGTTATATTGTCTGTCAACCATTTTATGAACCTTCTGGGATATCATTCTGAGCTGATCGCTGGCAGTGAGTCCGGAAGGATCTCTTCCCAGATAGCCGGCCTCTTCCTGTTCCTTCAGACCGGCAACTCTAATCATGAAGAATTCATCGAGGTTTGATGAGGTTATCGCAAGGAACTTCAGTCTTTCCAGTACCGGATTATCCTTGTCAAAGGCCTCCTCAAGAACTCTGTCATTGAAGTCGAGCCAGCTGAGTTCCCTGTTTATGTAAAGCACCGGATCGTTAAGGTTCAACTATTTTCACCTTCTTCTTAAGAGTCACATTCAGTCCGAAGGCCTGTTCAAAGAGATCGGATTTGTTCTTCAAGGCCCATTCTTCAAGCAGTAAATCTTCACTGGAATAAATGGTTATCTGCAGTTCGTTATCTTTTATGCGTATCTTCAGAGTATCGATTTTGTCAGTATGCCCTCTATCTAGAGCGTCGGCAAGTCTTAGAATACCGGCAAGCTTTGAGATCTTTACCCGCTGTTCTGTGTCGAGAGCCCTGTACTCTTCGTTGGAGTCCAAGGGCGAAATTTTGCTATGATATAGAGATATGTAAGCAATCGTTTCGAGATCCCTCTGACTGATTCCAGGCAGCGTTGATCCCTTGATTAACTCGAATGAATGTCTGTAGTGTTCTGTAAAATTGACATACTTTCCTATGTCGTGCAAAATCGAAGCAACCTTAAGTAGCAGCGCATCATGGTCATCGAGGCTGGACTGGTTTCGAACCTTCTGAAAGATGATAAGAGCAGTCCTCATAACCCTGTTTGCATGGGCTTCATCAAAGGAGAATCTTTTGCCTATTGTCTTTGCGCAGAGCACAATGTCCTCTCTGAAGCTATCGCGACGCTTTTTCATTTCTTTAATCATCAGTACTTCTTTAAGAAGAGTATCCTGCAAAGTAACACCGCTTGCATAGACGAATTCGCTTTTAGTAAATCCTGCAAGCAATCTATATATGCCGAGCGATGGGAGCAATATCTCGGCAATGTCCTCGCCGATTCCCAATGCCTGTTCAACTTCTGCGGGAGTCTTCATCTTTATATCATCGTACAGGCTATCGAGTTTAGAGATCGGGATTTTGACAATAGTCTCGCCTATCTGAGTGCCACACAAAGAGGCTATTATCTCAATTTCCTGTCCGCAGACAACGAAATGATCGATTTTCGAAAATGGCGATGATTTCGGGATCAATTCCCTGAAGGAACTTAGAAATTCGTCGACAACCTGGTGAAATCTGTTGGTCTTCGACTGCAGCTCTCCAAGAAGCTCAGTGAGCTTGAGCGAACCAAGCTTAATGTTCTGTGCGAGATAGAGCCTTCCCTTTTTGTACCAGGCCACGCCCAGGCTGCCAGTGCCGATATAAGCTATAAGAGCCTTACCCTTTTCAAGAGAAGGATAGCCACTCATCTGTGAGATCATTTCTGCATAGATCAAGCCCTTTTCTTCGGAATCGTCGAGTATTCTGGTCTTGAACATAGTCTTACTGGTTATCTGATCCAGCAAGTAATCTCGATTGCTGGCCTCTCTTACCGCCGTAGTCGCAACCACTTTTGTCACACTGGTCTTGTACTCGCGAATTAGTTTCTTGAAGCCTTTCAGGGTCTTGCACGTCCTGTCAATCTTCTCTCGTGAGACTGCACCTTCGCTGAAAGTATCCTTCCCGAGACTCAAAGGATATTCCAGCGCCTCAAGTGTCTTTATCTTTCCGGCTTTGCTTTCGCCAATTTTAAGGAACAGAGCGTTAGATGATATGTTGATTACCGCTCCAACTCTGCCATCTTTCATGTTTAGCCTCCATCAGAGAGATATGCGCAATCCGTCTTCTATTAAGGATAGAGCACCATAGAGACTGGCGTCATCTCCCAGTACAGAGAGCTCTATCCTGCAGGTCTCATAGAGGCCGGGAATCGCCAGCTCTCTAGCTTTAGAACGAATTCTCTCGATCATCTTCTCTCCCAGCGCTTCCATCATGCCGCCTCCGAAAACGATCAACTCAGGGTTCAAAAGGTTAATTATCGAGGCAGTAGCAACACCCAGATAGCTCGCTGCATTGTCCAGTATTTCGATCGCAATTTCATCGCCGCCGACATAAGCCTCTTTTAGATGTGAACTTTTCAGTATGTAGTCTTTCTGCTCTATAAGGCCTGAAAAGTAACTATTTCGGCCCCTTTCTATCTGAGACTTAAGCATTTTGAGGATTGCCGTCTTTGATGCCAGACTCTCGAGACACCCTCTTGCACCACAGCCACAGATGGGACCGTCGGGAACGACTATCATGTGGCCTATCTCACCCGCACCACCAGTTGAGCCACCATATATCGCATTGTTGATTACCAGTCCTCCACCTATTCCAGTACCGACAAAGAGTCCTGCGAGATTGTGGCATCCCTTACCTAATCCGTGTTTCCAGACTCCAAGAAGGCTTACATTAGCGTCATTTCCCACGTACGAGGGTACCGAATACTTGTCTCTCAAGTTTTGCTCAAGAGGATAGTCCTTCCAGGAGAGATTCGGACTGAATCTGATCTTTCCGTCCTCTATGACGCCGGGAACTCCCGAACCGATTGCCTTAAGCGTACCCGTATTACTCTCGAGAAGAGAGTCTATAACCTTGCAGACCTGATTAAAGATAACTGCCTCGCCCTTACTGGCCTTACTAGGTTTTTTGGTTCTTCCAATAATCTCTCCCTTGGCGTTAAACAGAGCACCGAGTATCTTAGTACCACCAATATCTAGTCCAATGTAGAGATCCTCCATAAAATACACCTCCAGAAGAGTTGTTACTTCAATAGTATAACAATCCAGACAGAATTCGGAGCTCTTTCTGCTGTTCTACAGCCTTCATGAGTTCAGCTGCTGTGAACAGCTTTATCTAAATGGGTATTTTCTTGTATAATAGAGTTGAAAACTCCACGAATGGGAGGGGGCGGGTTTGTTTATCGAAAAAGTGAAGTTAGTCGATTCTCTTGCCTATGATTTTCTTCTGAGCCTTGTGCGCTTGAACTGTAGCGAAATGATGCTCAGAGCTTACGATGATCAAGAGTACGAGACATGGTTCGAACCGGATGCGGAGATAATAGACTGGACGAAGGAGACTGCCAGAAGATTGCCGGCGGACATACGCGAGTTGCTGGAACGTTTTTTCAATTGCGAGACTTACTTTGGTGTCGCCACTTTCACTCTCGTGCAGGAAGGCGGGCTCGAATCTCCCGAACAGCTAATCGGCGAGATCAAGCGAACTTCGGAAAAGGGACTCCTGAGTCTCTTCTTGAGAACGGGATTCGGTCCGGATATTAAGGATAGGAATCTTCCGAATCTAGAGAAGATAGTAGAGAAAATCACGCTTGATGAGAAAGAAATGCTATTGTTTATAACCAAGAGCACGGTTTTCTCAGCCTCTCAGAAGGCCAATCTCGTAGAGCTGTTTTCAGATCCGGTTTCGACAAAGGAAGATTATGTTTACCTTTTGGAATGGTACCTTGAGAATGTCTTCAATCCCTTGAAGACGAAAGTGAAAAGCTCAAATTCCAGACAGCAGAAGCTTCTCGAAAAGTACATAACTGAAGACGGTGAGTCATATCTTGAAAGACTCAATCTCATTAGCATTCCAGACATGGTTGAAAAGGTAGATGTAATCGAATTGGGAGTTTCTCCATTTCTTGGGATCGATGCCGCCAGCATTATGGTGGACAAGAAACGCTTTCTGTTTGTACTGGGTTACGACAGAATTCAAACCCCATTCAGGAAAAAAGATGAAAGGCTCCAATGCATAGATGTATTCGAAGCACTCGCTAGCAAGGAGAGACTCGAGATTCTGAGAGTTCTCCATGAACCTTATACTCCAATTGCACTTGCCAAAAAGGTCAAGATTTCTGCTGGCGAGCTGAACAATCACGTCGAGAAATTGAAGAAAGCCCGTTTGATCAGCAGTTTTCTCGATGGCGAGAATGTGAAGTATCGTGCCGACAAGACATCTATAAAAGCAATTGTGGAGAAATCACTTAAGAGACTTCTTGAGGACAAGCAGGAGTGCGATTGATACTCCAGGACTGTCGCAGAGATTTCATGAAGGCCGGTCTGAACTGGCCTTCTTTTTTTATTCAGCACATCTGCTACTGGCTTTAGGAAAGTGACTTTGCAAAGACAGTCAATATGCCGTCTTTACCAAAAAAACATGCCAACAACAGAAGATAGTGGATCGAAAGGTTTTAAGAATTCTAGAATAGGAATCCCGACATACTGAAACGTTCGAGCGAGACCCGGTATCCTCCGGGGCTTGTACGGGTATGATTAAACTATGTTTGCGAAGACGGTTTGTGTCGAGAGACAATGGCGGTGCTCTTTGACAAGATGGCGCTCTGCTGGCATAGAGAAATCGTAATCTGTCTTT
>LVBU01000418.1 GCA_001603185.1 Thermotogales bacterium Thermo_02
CCCAGTAGTGGTCCGGCGGAACTTGAAGAAGTAAAAAGAAAAATCTATATTCTTGAACAAAAATGTGGAAAGAAGTGTTTTCCAGACTATGAAACGCTCCTGCTTTGCGATGACAAAGTGATATCAACGTATTGTCTGGAGATGTGTGATCTTCCTGTGGCAGAAACATTTATCTCAAATAGCTTTACTGAGATTGAAGAGAAGAAGAAGAATTTCCGCTATCCTCTTGTGTCCAAGCTCTTTCACGGAGCGAGTTCTAGAGAAGTATCTTTAGTCAACAACCCAGAAGAACTCTTTAGTATAGCAAGAAAAGCTTTCTCTTTTCATGGCAGAAAGACTCACAACCCGTACTTCCGCCAGAAAAACTACATATACTTTCAAAGATTTATTGAAGGCGATGGGTTGGATGTTAGAGTAAATATCGCAGGAAACGCAATAACAGGCTACTTTCGAAAACCAAAAGGTGGTGATTTCAGAGCTTCTGGTAGCGGTATTGTTATCAAAGAAGATCTTCCTATTGAAGCTATCGAAATTGCACTAAGAACATACAGAAAGCTTGGAAAGGCCATGCTTGGTGTGGATATGATGAAAGACACGACTGGAAGATATTGGATAATTGAAATATCGCCCTTCATTGGTGTGAGGACTCCAACTCAGCTCAAAGTTAATGGAGTTCCGGGAACCTATTTTCTTCTGGAAGATGGAACTCTTGATTTTAGGATAGAATCATATTGGCCACAGGAATTAGCATTGAAGGTTTTTCTTGAGCAGAACTATCTAACAACTGAGGAAGAATGGAAGAAGAAACATATCGATTCTGCGCTTTCAAAGGGTACACTGAGAAAGAGGATTAGTTATTCGCAATGATTGCATGTTTGGTTGACCTGCAATAGGCCTTTTGCATTTGTCGTGATATTGGTATTCTCACGATCAATTGGAGGCATTCCTTGATGTCGGAGCCAAGAATGATCTTGACAATTTTCACCAATCACTATCCCTTTTTTCCGGGAGAAGAGTTTCTGGAAAGTGAAGTTGAGACACTTCGGAAATACTTCAGGCTCTGCATTGTTCCAATGTCAGGAAGAGGTAAGCTGCAGTCAGTTCCGAAAGGTGTGGAAACAGATTATTCTCTCCTGGGGTCGATCGAAAAACTCTCCAAGAAGAGAATGAGAAGAGCTGTTTTCGGTCTTTCTAATTTAAGATTTCTTGGAGAAAGCCGCACTGCGATCTTCTCTAAACGAATATATCAAATGCTTAATTACAGTGCGCTTGGGACCACAATACTTAACTGGTTTGAAAAGCGGCGCAATCTGGAAAGAGACAACATGATTTTATACTCCTACTGGCTAACATTTGCGGCTTTTGGAATATCGCTGGTAAAAGAGAGATTTCCGAACATAACGGCAGTATCTAGGGCTCATCGTCACGACCTCTACGAGTATGCGAGTCCAAAACCACTTCCCTATCGAAAGAGAGTTTTAGAGATGTTGGATAGAGTCTTCTGTATATCGGAAGACGGAAGAAATTACCTTTTACACACATATCCGAGTTTTGCGCAAAAAATTACCGTTTCAAGATTAGGAACAGAAGACTTCGGACTTTCCAGGTCTTCCGAAAACGGGTTTCGAATACTCTCTTGCTCTTCCATTACTGAAGTCAAACGAATAGAGCTTATCATAGCAGGTGTTAAACGCTTCGCGCAGAGTTTCGAACCCGAGAAGGTCTTCTGGACGCATATTGGTTCTGGTCCATTGGCTGACCAAATGATAACCAAAGCAAGAGAACTAGTTAAATGTGATAACTTGAAGTACTCGTTTGCTGGTCAACTAACTCATGTTGAAGTGCTTGACTACTTCAGAAATAATCCAGTGGATGTATTTGTCAATACTAGTTCTTCTGAAGGCCTGCCAGTTTCCATTATGGAAGCGATGAGCTTCGGCATCCCTGTGGTTGCAACAGACGTTGGAGGTAATTCGGAACTTGTTTCCGATGATACCGGTGCGCTGCTCGCCAGCAATTGCACTCCACAAGATGTCTGCGAAGGTATCAAGAGCGTATTTCTAAAGGCAAAAGATCCTACTGTTAGAGATCAAGCGAGACAAAAATGGGAGACTCGCGCCAAAGCAGATGTAAACTTCAAGAAATTCGCAGAACTGTTGATAGAAACGTTTGAGCAAAATGAAACTAAAGAGAAGAAACAATAATTTGGTGCTTCTCACTCAGTTATCCTATGAAAAATTGCAAAGACTTTCATTGCTGAAGTTCTTCAAGCACGCGGCAAATTGAGAAATTCTCATGGAGATCCTGCATGAACCGAAACGATCTATTTATAGCTTTGAGAGAGATAGAGTGGCGATATTCTGAATCACTAAGTAGATTGTCAACGATATCCTTTAGCTGCTTAAGAGATGAGTAGCAAATTGTCCCATCAGGAAGAGCATTTTCGTAATATCCACAAGGAATAATCAAAGGTAATCCAGCAGACAAAGCGTCACCAGGATTCCCGGATATCTTGTACTTTCCATAGGGTGGAATCTCAGAAAGAGGAGCAAGGACAAAATCTGTTTCGCGTATCCAGTATTCGAATTTCTCTTCCGAAATACGCCGATCAAAAGTCTTTATCTTGTCCTTTATCGCCGTTCGACTCAGCAGTTCCATAACTCTTTTATCTACAAGTTTTCCAAGAAAGATCAGATCAAAATTGTCGAAATCGATTTCTTCGAAACACTTAATAATTGTCTCGTAGTTTCTTCTTCGAGAATCCACAGACCCTGGTACTGTGAAGACAACACGTTCTTTCAAGGAGTTTCGAAGTTTCTGAGATCTTGATTCCAATTCTTCAATGTCGATTGGTTTTGCTGGAAATACTAGTCTGGCATGAGAATCACTTGGTCTAACAATTTGATCTCCAAATACATAATGCCCGGCAGCGAGTGCAGAGATCTTTCGCAATGTGGCTCTCTTATTAATGAGTATCATAGAGGAAATGGCATAGGATAGAAACGAAGGTATATGCTTCTTCTTTAGTCTGCTCTCAAGTACCTCTCTGTAGAATCTCTTCAGATTCTTTGCTTCGCTAACCACCACCGCCGAATCATCCAGAAACAAGAAGGCATTATGAACTCCAGCAAGAATTGCTATGCTTCTCTTTTTCAGAACCATTATAAGGTTTCTAAGAATCAGACGCACAAAATCACTTTCCAGCGAGTTGATGAATACAATGTCTCCCTGTACTGAATGGTCAAGAATAATCCGCAAAACATTGCCCAGCGTTTTTCTAAAACTAAGAGCGTTTCTCAGTAGTCTATTGCGTATTGGTTCTTCAGTCTTTACCACATGCCATTCAATGCCTGAAGTCAGATGCTTATTGCCCTGTAAATGCTCGTTCACAGGGTCTGATACTATTACATGAATCTTGAGTCTGTTGCAAGCACTTAGTGATTGGATAATTGACAGTAAACACATCTCATGTCCAAATAACTCTACAATAAATGCTTTCTTCAACTAAGTGATCACCACCTAATAGAGAAACATCGAAAGCTATAACAAAGGTTAGAAGAAAATGTCTGTTGACAATAACTACAATGCACTCGATTATATAAAAGCACTTCTCTGAAACTGCGTCATTGAACTGAAAGAAGCTTGATTGACGGCTTCAAAAGTTTCTAATAGTATATCATCAAAACAGATTCGTCTCCCAAGCTTCGATATCACAGCCAAGAAACATTGGAAGTCTAGTCAGACTAGTTGCCTGGAGGAGATCAAAAGAGCATATTCTGAAGAAAAGATGAATGGTACGATTATAAAGATGCTAATAACACTCTTGGGGGTGCAATTCTTGATAAGTGTTCTTTCAAATAGCCCAGAAGATAGATATATCGAACAGTTTCTCAACTACGTAATTGAGAGTGACGATTTCTCAATTGGTTTCACAGGTGACTCCAATGCTTTGATTACAATTTCTCGTCCAAGAAATCCTTACTCATACGATCTGAATCTGCCACTCTTCAAAGAATTCGAAGGGCTCAAGGTTTTCTGCTACGGTGATCCCAATATTTGTGTTAAAGACAAGAAGATAAGAACCAATATCGACTTTCTTTTTTCGATCTTTTTCTTCCTGAGTGGCTATTATGAGCACATAAACCCTCACATAAGAGATGGACACGGAAGATTTCCTGGAATCGCTTCGTTTCAGACGCTTCACAATATAGTTGAGATTCCGGTTGTGAATCAATATGTAAGTCTTCTTGTCAATCTTATTAGAAAGGCAGACAATCACGCGGAGATAAGGGAACAATACAGAAAACCTTATTTCTCTCTTACTCATGATATAGACCATCTATCATCCTCAATGTTCACAAGAGTAAAAGAATTTCAGAAGAACAAGAGACTTAGGAAACTTATCAAGAATCACTTTGATGTAAATCGCCTCATAGATTTTGAGAAAGATCTTGGTATAAATAGCTCATATTACTTCATGCTTTCCAAAAATTGCGGAGCCGGTTATAACCTTTCAACTAACAGCAAACTCATAAGCGAGTTAGCAGACTCAATAAAGAGCATTGGGTGCAACACTGGTGTCCATTACAGTTACTGGACTCTGGAAAAAAGTATTGACAAAGGCTTGCTGATGAAACTTGGTACCATTTTGGGTGAGACTCCAAAAAATGGAAGACATCACTTTCTTAGATTCGATGTTGATAGATCATATAGAATCCTTGATGACACAGGTATTCTGGTAGATACAAGTGGCGGTTATGCAGACATGATAGGTTTCAGATTCGGCACAAGCTGGCCTTTCAGACCTTTCGATTTTGCCAATAAATGCGTTCACAAAGTCTGGGAGATCCCATTGTTAGTGATGGACATAACACTTTCCAGCTCTACATATATGAATCTTAGACCCGAAGAGGGTTTTGAAAGAATCGCCAAACTCATGTCTGAGGTAAATGCTTGCGGAGGCATCTTCTGTTTGCTCTGGCATAATTCAAGCTTTGAGTACGGCGAATGGAAAGACTGGGAATGGGTCTACCTAAAGACTCTCGAAAAAGCTAAGCAATCTGGCTACAATTTCATCCGAGATGTCGATATATTGAAGATCTTTGAGGACTGCAATGGCCAATAGTCTGGTAAAAAAACTTCTCAAGAAGATAGGAAGATCTACGTTTGGTAAAAGCGTCTTGATGCTTGCAGGTGGGACAGCCATCGCACAGTTTCTATCAATTGCGACTTCACCCATTATTTCGAGACTCTTCACCCCCGATGACTTTGGAGTTCTTTCAATCTATGTCTCTATATTGAGCATAGTCGCCGTATTTGCTACCCTGAGATACGAGTTCGCAATCCCGATCGCTGAAGATGATAAATCCGCAATCAATGTACTGGCTCTCACTCTAATATCAGTAGTGGCGATAAGCGCGATTTCCCTCGTACTGTTCACTCTGTTTTCAGATGGTTTGGCAGATCTTTTGAATGCTCAGCAGTTGAAACCTTACTTCTGGCTTATTTCTGTCGGAATTCTAGCTTCGGGAACATACACTGCTTTTAGGTATTGGGCATTCAGAAAGAAGAACTTCAAGACAATAACGAGAACAACCGTAAATCAAAGTGTTGCCCACAATGTAATAAACATAATCTGGGGCCTCTTCATCGGTGGGCCAATTGGTTTGATAATCGGAACGATTGTAGGACGATCTGCAGGAATTTGGACACTTAGCAGAGATATCAGAAGAGATGGAAAGGAGCATTTCGATTCTGTGTCCTTTCCAGAGATGACGCGACTGGCAAAGAGATACGTAAAGTTCCCTCTTTTCTCGAGCTGGGCTGCTATTCTAAACTCCTTGGGAATACAACTGCCGGTTCTTCTGCTATCTTGGATGTACGGAACAGAAGTCACTGGTTCTTTCGGCTTCGCTAATAGAATTGTTGCTTTGCCAATGACTTTCATCGGTGTTGCTGTCGGCGAAGTTTTCTTCAGCGAAGCATCATCAATTGCAAGAACAGATCCAAAGAGATTGCTTGCATTATCCAGGAAGCTTAATAAGAAGCTAATTCTGATTGGCATAGTCCCGTTCTCTGTACTGGCAATCTTTGGTCCGTCTCTATTCAGCTTCGTATTTGGCGAAGCCTGGAGAGAGGCCGGTCAATATGCACGTGTATTATCTTTTATGGTCTTTGCCAGGTTTGTCACTACACCAGTGTCGAGGGTTTTCAACATTCTTGAGAAACAGTTTCTCGGGCTTCTTCTAAATGGATTCAGAGCGGGAATTGTTCTCTTTGCTTTCGTCATCGCGATTCATCTGAATCTTGAGCCGTTGATTGCAGTGATCATTTATGCTGTTACAATGGTTCTTGTGTATTTATCAACATTCATTC
>LVBU01000419.1 GCA_001603185.1 Thermotogales bacterium Thermo_02
GACACCCTGATTAAAAGTCAGGTGCTCTACCGACTGAGCTAGTGGATCACGTAAGTTATTCCTTAAGGAACAACATTAATAGTGTACAGAAATTCCAGGGGTTTGTCAAGACAATTTTCAACAAACCCACGGATAACTGCAATTATTCAATAATTCATCATAATTTATGGATGCTGTTTACAGCAATTCTTTGAGAACCATGGTTTGCTGGCGTCCTGCACCTACAGAAACAATACCTAGCTCTACGCCTACAATCTCGCTGAGACGCTCCAGATATTTGCGTGCGTTTAACGGCAGCTCGTCATAGGAACGAATGCCGGTAATGTCAGTCATCCAACCATCGAATTCCTCGTAAACAGGTTCGACCTGGGCGAGAACTTTCAAGCTGGCAGGAATATGTTTGATTTCCTGGCCTTCATATTTATAGGCGACGCACATTTTGATCTTCGGCATCTTGTCGAGAATATCGAGACGGGTAATCGCAAGGTAATCCAAGCTGTTCAGCCTTGCTGCCGTTCTCACCATAACAGCGTCAAGCCAGCCGCAGCGGCGGGCGCGTCCGGTGACAGTCCCGTACTCATGCCCTGTTTCGCGCATATAATTTCCCGGTCCATCGGTATCAAGAAGTTCGGTAACGAATGGGCCTTCACCAACACGGGTGGTGTATGCCTTCACGACGCCGACAACATGGTCGATATCTCTAGGTCCGACGCCGCTGCCTGTGGTGGCATTGCCGGCCGTAGGATTAGAGCTGGTTACATAAGGATAAGTGCCGTGATCGATGTCAAGGAACGTAGCCTGCGCACCTTCAAACAAAACTGCTTTACCGCTGGCGAAAACTTCGTCAAGAGCAGCACCGGTATCAGTAACGTATGGACGAAGCTGATCCGCAAAGTCAGTGAATTCCTTCAGCATCTGATCATAATCGAACGGCTCGCCGCCATAAATTTTGGTAATAATAGCGTTCTTGGCGTCAAGTTGTACCTTTAATTTTTCCGCAAAAATTTCCGGATCAATCAAATCACACATACGGATGCCGGTACGGGCGACCTTGTCCATATAACACGGCCCGATGCCGCCTTTAGTTGTACCTATTTTGTTTGTGCCGAGAGCAGCTTCCTGCAATTCGTCAAGACGCGCATGATACGGCAGCACAACATGAGCACGGTCGGAAATAAGAATGCGGCTGATGTCCACACCTTTTTCCTTGATATCATGGATTTCTTTCAAAACAACGCCTGGATTAATGACCACGCCGTTGCCCAAGAAACAGGTTTTTCCATGATAAAGGATACCGGAAGGAAGCAAACGCAGTTTATAAGCAACATCATCTACAACAACAGTGTGTCCCGCATTGGAACCACCCGAATAACGAACAACTACATCGGCTTTTTGCGCCAAATAATCTACAATCTTGCCCTTACCCTCATCGCCCCACTGGGAGCCGATTACTACAACTGACGGCATAAGAGTTCCTCCTTATAGGCCAAATCTGGCCATAATCAAATCGACATGTTTCAACATAGGCTTGGGATCAAAGCAACCGTCAATTTCTTCAACGGTCAGGTACTTTTTAATGTCTTCGTCAAGCTTGACATTAGTTTTGAAATCCGCGCCTTCCAGCCAACGGGCCATGGCATTGCGCTGTACCCACTTGTAAGCATCTTCGCGCAAAACACCCTTGCCCACGAGTGCGGTGAGAAGATTCTGGCTGAAAATCAGGCCGCCGGTCTTATTCATATTCGCAATCATAGCATCCGGATATACTAAAAGCTTATCAATAATATTAGTGAACTTGCGCAGCATGTGGTCCAAAGCTATTGTGCTGTCCGGCAGAATTACGCGTTCCACTGAAGAATGGGAAATATCGCGTTCATGCCAGAGCGCAACGTTTTCCATCGCAGCCAAGGCATTGCCACGCAACAAACGAGCCAAACCTGATACTTTTTCGCAGGTAATCGGATTACGTTTGTGCGGCATAGCGGAAGAACCTTTTTGGCCGGGAGCGAAATATTCTTCTGCTTCGCGGATGTCAGTACGCTGCAGGTTACGGATTTC
>LVBU01000420.1 GCA_001603185.1 Thermotogales bacterium Thermo_02
TAATTATAGCATATTCATGTATGAGGTTGTCAAGTCTTATATAAAGGCCCTCATAGAAGCCAATAAAGCCTCGAGGTATTCTATCGTATCCAAGAAGAGATAAGGGTTTACCGGTAATCTTTGCAAGGCTAACTCACGGCAGAAAAGCTGGACTCTCAGAATAATCTAATCTGATCCTCAAAATCAGGTTTTCTGGAAAGCTCCCCGAAACTTCTTAAGGAGACTCCGTGGTCTTGTGCCGCGTTCATCAGGACATTCATCAATATCCTTGAATGTAGCGAGCGACAGGAGTATGAGTCTGCGAAGGCTCTCTCGTATCTTTCTCTTAGACCGGGGAAGCTCTCGTCCAGACGGCTATAGTAGTACTCTCTCTGCCGGTCTCTCAAGGTCATACCCATTGAAGAATAGATGAAGCCCGCTCCGGCCTTTGCGGCAGCTGAAACGATCGAGGAGATGTTCTCCCGATTGTCCTGGATAAATGGCAGAATGGGCATCATAGCGACTCCTACGTCTATTCCGTTTTCGAAGAGGGTTCGCATCGCCTGCAGTCTCTTCGAAGGAAGCGGAGCGGCCGGTTCGACGATACGTGCGAGCGGATCGTCTACCGTGGTAAGCGTGAAGACTATGCAGCAGTAGGTTTTTGAGAGTCTCTTCAGTAGACCGAGATCACGTGTGACGAGGTCGCTCTTGGTTATTATCTGAACACCGAATCTGTAGTCGGCTATGACTTGCAGAGATCTCCTGGTGAGCTCGAGTTTCTCTTCGGCCGGCATGTATGGATCGCTCATCGAGCCGGTGTTTATTATGCCCTTCGTGGTCTTCCTCCCAAGCTCACGTTTGAGAAGATCTATAGCGTTTCCCTTATAGGAAATATCCTCGAAGTCATCTATCCCATAGCACAGACTTCTCGAGTCGCAGTAGATGCAGCCGTGCTGACAGCCCCTGTAAGGGTTGTAAGTATAGCTCTTGAAGTCACCGGACTGCCCGAAAAAGGGAGAAATGATCGTCTTCGCCTTGATCTCTTTCATATTATTATAATAGCCCAAATGCTGGAGATTATGGAGGAGATAACATGGAATGGTTTAGAGGAGAGTACACAGTAACCACTGAAAGAGAGAGGATTCAACGCACGATAGTCATTGACTACATTGTCAACCGTTCATACTGGGGCAAGGGTAGAACGCAAGAGCAGATGAACAGGGCAATAGACAATTCGATATGTTTTTCCCTCTTCAGAGTCGATGCCCAGATAGGGTTCGCCAGGGTCATCACAGATTACGGCACGATGTTCTATCTGGCCGATGTCTTTGTTCTCGAGGAGCGTAGAAACATGGGCCTGGGCAAGTGGCTTGTCGAATGTGTTCTAGACTATCCTCCGATCAGAAATCTGAAGGGAATGCTTAACACTAAAGACGCACACAGTCTTTACGAAAAGTATGGATTCAAAATACTGGATGACCCTAGAAGCACAATGATTAGGAGACCTTGAAAGAGTGGGCACATAAGGGCAGATTATATTTGACTAATACTAAAATCATAGAGAATTATGAGAAT
>LVBU01000421.1 GCA_001603185.1 Thermotogales bacterium Thermo_02
TATTATAGGAGGTGAGTCTGTGAATTGTGACAACTTCGACAGGAGTCAGGAGATCTTTCTCTCCATAGCAAAGATGATCGAGGGCTTGATCGGAGAGGCCCATATACCCGGTGTCTCTTTTGGGATCTACTGTAATGGAGAGATAGACACGGCGTCGTTTGGAGTAACCAGCGTCGATAACCCGCTACCGGTGAATGACGATACTCTCTTTCAGATCGGGTCGATTACGAAGACCTTTGTTGCGCTCGCTTCTATGAGACTAATCGAACAGGGCAAATTAGATCTCGATGTTCCAGTGAGAGAGTATTTGCCCGGGTTGAAACTGATGGACGAAGAGGCGGCCTCTTCAATAACCATGAGACATATTCTAACGCATACTTCCGGTTTGAAAGGGGATTACTTCCAGAATTTCGGATACGGTCCCGAAGCGCTGCAAAAGATGATAGAGTCTCTGTCTGAGGTTCCTCAACTGAACACGCCGGGTACGTCCCTTGCTTACTGCAATTCGGGATTCTACATAGCCGGAAGAGTTATCGAAGCGATCTCGGGAGTGTCTTTTGAGGATGCCCTTGCCTCTCTGGTCTTCAAACCGCTGAACCTCGATAACGCTTTCTTCTTTCCAGAGGACGTTATGATCAAACGCTTTGCAGTCGGCCACGAAATAAAGGAAGATAAGCCGTCGGTGGCCAGTCCCTGGGGAATCGGAAGAGGCATACATCCGGCCGGAGGAATCGTGACGAATGTTAAAGATCTTCTGAAATACGCTTCTTTCTTTCTGGGAAACGGCTTCTTCAACGAGCAGGAGGTTATAAAAGAGAGCTCCATGGAGAAGCTCACTGCCGAATCTATGAAGGCATCTCCCGCGCTCGGGATGGCTCTTGGCTGGTTCGTGGAAGAGATCGACGGAGTCAAGTTTATCGAGCACGGCGGGGGTACACACGGGCAGATCTCTTTTCTCATCATAGCGCCCGAACTCAAGTTTGCCGCGGCAATACTCACGAATAGCTACTCCGGCGATGCCGCTATCGGCGCATTTACTAAGAGCGTTATGGAAGGTCTGCTTGGGCTTGAAATAAAGACGCTATCTCTCTCGCAGAAGAGCCCGGAAGAACTCGAAGAGTTTGTCGGTCTGTATGAAGGCGAACTGGCAAATCTTGAGCTCTTTGTGGAAGAGGGTAAACTCTTTCTCAAGCAAATTCCGCTGGGCGGATTCCCCGCTCCCGATTCGCCGGCCGCACCGCCTTCACCCCCTATTGAAGTCGCAATCTCGGCCGAGGGTCTCCCGGTTATGGCAGACCGGCCTTATCTATCCGAAGCGGGCGAGTTTTTCAGGGACGAGTCTGGAAACGTAACGCTTCTGCGTGTCGGATTGAGAAACTTCAAAAGGAAGGCACAGTAGTTCGGGGATACATCTTTTTCAAGTCAGGTAACATTTGCTCTGATACAATAAATGTAGCGGTCAATCTTTTACTTTGTGAAAGATAGGAGGGTCAAAAATGAGCCAACTTATCGTTATGGGTAATACCCATCTGAAAGGCGAGATACAGGCAAGTGGCTCCAAGAACTCTGTACTTCCGATTCTTGCGGCGACTGTTATGATAGACGAACCAGTAGTTATAAGAAACGTACCCGAGCTCAAAGATGTACAGACGATGATCTCGATTCTTCAACAGATAGGAAAAATAGTCACTTTCAAGGACGGGACAGTGACCGTCAAGTCCGGTGAGATTCTCGTGGGAAATGTTCCCTATGAACTCGTCCGGAAGATGAGGGCGTCTTTCAACGTAATAGGGCCTCTTGCAATGATCTGCGGCTGGGCTAAAGTTGGGAAGCCCGGTGGATGTAATATAGGACAGAGGCCGGTCGATTTTCACCTCAAGGGGCTCGAGGCTTTCGGCTTCAAGATCTCCGAAGAGCACGGCGATGTCACTGCGATCATACCTTCGGAGTTCAAAAAGGAGATAATATACGCTCTTCCGTTTCCAAGTGTGGGAGCTACCGAACAGCTAATGGCGACTGCCGCGCTAATGGCCGGAAGCCACGTGATTATCGAGAACGCGGCCCGGGAGCCAGAGATCTCGGATCTTCAGGGATTCCTGAACTCCTGTGGTGCCAGCATAAAGGGCGCCTCTACTCCGACCATAGAGATTCACGGTGTTGAGAAACTGCATTCAACTGATTACACGGTTATTCCCGACCGTATAGAGACGGGCACGTATCTTCTGGGAGCGTTGACTACAAAGGGAGACGTGAAGATAACCAGTGCGAGACCGGATCACATACTCGCCCTTATAAGCATACTTGAAGAGATGGGAGCGGGGATAGAGAAGGATTCGGACTGGATAAGAGTTTACTGGCGCGGTCCATTGAGACCTGTCCGGGTATACTCCGAACCGTATCCGGGTTTTCCGACGGATCTTCAACCAGTTATGACTAGTGCCCTAGCTACCGTTGAAGGGACATCGATTCTGGAAGAGAATGTCTTCGAGAACAGGTTCGGCTATGTCGATGAGCTCAATAGAATGGGAGCGAAAATAAAGGTCTCGAGCAGACAGGCTTTCATTGCCGGCGTTCATGGACTAAGCGGCGCGGAAGTCACGGCTCCGGATATAAGGGCGGGAGCGGCGCTGGTAATGGCAGGACTTGCCGCCGACGGCGAGACTGTAATAAACAACGTGACGCATATATTCAGAGGATATGAGAAGTTCCAGGAGAAGCTAGGTAGGCTCGGTGCGAAGATGGCGTTCTATCCGGACGAAGAGTAGAAGAGCGGGAAGAACCGTGTTTGGTGATTAGTGATTAGTGGATGGCGAAGAACGGGTCTGGGGTTTCGGGTCTAGGGTCTGGCAAGAGCGGAAGAGCAAAGAGCCGTCCTTCGTCCTTCGTCCAAGATCGTGGACCCGTCCTTCGAAAGAGCAGGAAGAGCGGTTCCGGCGCGTTGCGCCCAAGTTCTTCGTTCCGACGCTTCGCGTCCAGGTTGGGAAAAACCTGAGGCTAGAGGCCAGAGGTAAGAGGTCGGAAGAGCGAAGAGATCAGCGAGAGTACGAGATTAAGAGAGAGGGAGAGACGAGTATCGAAAACACGAGATGAGTAGAGAGGGCGAGACGCAAACGGGTCTGGGGTTTCGGGTCTAGGGTCTGGCAAGAGTGGAAGAGCTAAGAGATCTTGGTCTTCTTACCTCTAACCTCATACCTCTTACCTCTGTTCCACTCGAAACTCTCGACAATGTTCTTTCTCGGGCTCTTACGGCCCGCGAAGCGGAACTGGCACGACGCAGTCGTACTGGCGCCACGAAGTGGTACTGGCCGCCGAAGGCGACTGGCGGGTCTAAGGAGGGGATGACGGGATCGGGGTCCGGGATGGCAGTGTAAGAGCGCTACTAGAACTGGAAGGTGCAGGTTTGAACGAGAAACGAAGAGAATCGGTAAGAAGAGCTATTTCCAGAATAGAAGAGAGACTCGAGTCCTGTGATCTCTGTCCGAGAAAGTGCGAGGTCAACAGGTATGAGACTACCGGGTTCTGCGGGCAGAAGATCGACCCGAAAGTCTCGGCGATAGTCCTCCATTTCGGCGAAGAACCGCCGCTCGTGAGAAACGGCGGGGCTGGCGCGGTTTTTTTCAGCGGCTGTTCGATGAGCTGTGTTTACTGTCAGAACTTCGCCTTCAGTCAGAACAACAACGGAAAAGAGACAAGCCCGGAGAGCCTGGGCGATTCCTTCCTGAAGATAAGCGAGGAAGGCGGAGTCTGCCTTGACCTCGTAACGCCGACTCCTAACCTGTACGGTTTTCTCAGGGCCTACGACTATGCTCTGGAAAGAGGCTTCGATCTTCCTTTGGTCTTCAATACAAGCGGTTATGAGGATATCGAGACACTCGAGACGCTCGATGGCATTGTCGATATATATCTCACAGACATTCGATACACGGACGACCTTACCGGATTGAAGTACTCTCTGGTCAGTGATTACTGGACCGTAACCAGAAGGGCTGTAAAAGAGATGTTCCGACAGGTCGGAGCCTTCAGGGAAGATGAAATGAGAGGAGTCATAGTACGACACCTCGTCCTCCCGGAGGGTAAGGCCGGAACGGAAGAGATGGCGGAATTCGTCTCGTTCGAGCTCTCTGCATCGGTCCCCATATCTCTAATGTCTCAGTACAGACCGGTCCACAAGGCCAGAGACTTTCCGGAGCTCTCAAGACGAATCACAAATGCTGAATACAACAGGGCTCTTGAGATAGTCGATGGCTACGGTTTGACCGGATGGATGCAGCACTTTGAATCCGAAGAAGTGTTCAGGGCGAAACCTATTGGAGGAAAATGATGATTTTTGCTATCTCACTCTTTCTGTGGTTAACCTTCTTTGGAAGAGTGTCTACGGCGGCCGTGGTATCCGGAGTGATTGTGTCTTCTCTAGCCCAGTTCGTCTCCCTGAAGCTAATTCCTAGTGGGCCTGTAATAAGGGTTGCCGTCAAGATAATCCTCTCTCTTCCGGTGGCGATATTTCAGGCCGTGAGACTTCTCTTTTCCAGGCCCAACTTTTCGGTGAGGACGCAGAGGGTTCCCCAAAACCGTATCGAGGAGTTCGGTGAGATAATATCGATAACGATGACTCCAGAGGAAGTGGTTATCTCCGAAGATAAAGAAGGCTTCATAATACACGAGGTAAGACGATGAGCTTCTATATAACTATGGCAGCCATAAGTGCATCAATTCTCATGTTAATGTGGTTTTCTGCGGGCAGTGATCCGTGGAGGCTTATCATAGGATACTCTTCTATATCTACCCGGCTTCTCATAGGCATAGTCTTTATAGAGCTCGTGACACAGGTCGACTTCATATCCGGTGTGGCACTCCTCTTCTTGATCCTGAACACCAGCGGAACGATAATAGCTGCCTATTACCTGGGGGTGAGAAGATGATGGAGATTATCGGGTACGTGTTTCTGATTCCCGGACTCGTTTTCATAGTCACCGGAACACTGCGTGCAATACTGGCTCACACGATCATCGGAACGCTGCACTTTCTTACGATTGCCGATACCGTAGGTCTTATATTCGTAGTCGTCTCGGCCTTTTTCTTCGGCTGTCTTTCGCCCGTAGAAATGATCGCCTTTGTCGCCGCCCTCATGATCACCGGACCGCTGGTGACCCACGTAATCTCTCGCGCTTACATAAACTCCGGAGGTAAAGAGCGATGAGTTTCGTGATGGCGATCGCGGGAACGCTCTATCTTATAAGCGCGGTTATAGTAATCGTCTCCAGGACGAGTTTTCAGGGTGTCATATGGTTTGGGATAATGGGCTCGATTTCCTCGCTGATTATGCTCATGGCCGGCGCGCCGGATGTGGCCATGACTCAGTTCACGGTAGGTGTCGCTCTCGTTTTGATCGTCTATATTATGGCTCTCAGAAAACAGCGGAGAGTCCGGATGGGCTACATTTCCGTTCCTTCAATGATTGAAAACACGCCATCCGGATTAAGGGGTCTCGAATGGGACGTGTTGCAGCATATAGATGAGAAGGAAGGATATCACGTAGAAGCTATAGGCTTTAGAACCAAAGAAGAGGGAATGAAAGCCGTCGTGAATCACAGCATAGATCTGCTGTGCGGAGCCTTGACTGAAGACGACGTATCCAGAGAGACGAAGGGACTGCCCTATCTCGAGACCTCGATCTTTCTCTGTGAAGATGAGAAGATAGACTTTGTGAGGCTTAAGCACAAGACCCGCGGCGCAACGTTTCCTGAACCCGTATTTCACAAGAAGAGCAACTACGTTCTTGTAGTGTCCAGGAATTCTGAAGACCTTATTCGCGACCTGCTCGAGGGAATACAGGATCTTCATGAATCGGGAAAGATAAAGGAAATAGTTGGGAGGTATCTGTGAAGGTACTCGGTGTAATCGCTGCGATAGCGATATTTTTCGTGGTTCTCGTTTCTATAGACACAGATAAGTCCATAGCAGACCCGGTAAAAGCGATAGTCGAACGTACGAATGTCCCCAATAGTGTTACGGCAGTCTATCTTGAGACCAGACTGTACGATACTGTCTTCGAGGTCATCGTATTCAGTATTACGGCTATCGGGGTGGCAACTCTGCTCGGTTCGCTTGCGAGGGCTCCACATGAAAACCAGAGCGTGTTTCACTCAGTGACTGTTTACAGCGGAGGTCTGGCCGCCCTTTCGATCACACTGTTTCTTTATGTAGTTCTGAACGGACACGTTAGTCCCGGTGGAGGCTTCGTCGGCGGAGTAGTCCTTGCGACCGGTGTAGTGACTTACGGACTGACATCGGACTTCAAAAGGGCAAGCTCCCATTACGACAGGCTCAGAATCAAACAGCTTGAGAGCGCGAGTCTCCTGGTGATATTCGCTCTTTCGACCTTAATTATGCTCTTTCCAGGGATGCACTCGAGGCTACTGGCGAGCGGGACTTTCGGATCCACTCTCAGCGGCGGTCTCATACCTATTCTCAATATACTTGTGGGGATAAAGGTCTATGCCGGTGCCTGGAAGATGTCCGGAGAGTTCATAAGCAGGCGGGGAACGCTATGACAGGGAGCATAGTAATCTATTTCTCGATAA
>LVBU01000422.1 GCA_001603185.1 Thermotogales bacterium Thermo_02
AGGCTATAGATAGTTAGGCTGAGAGTACTAGTGTGTTAGTATCAGAGAAAATGATATCAGAAAGAGTCATGATATTGAAAGAAAGGCCTGCTTAAGACAGTAAGAGTCTCCAATTAAGAGGACGTAGAAGACAGATCAATTTCGAAGAATGTTCCGAGACTATCAAAACACGTGACGGAGTTGGCACCTTCGGAGTTAAATTGCTATTCATAGACAGAAATGGAATCAGTGTCTTGATTATTCTCTGGACATTTACGCATTCCATGATCGTTCTCCAAGCTATTTCGAATATGCGGTACGATTCTAAAGATAAAGTAGAAAATACGTTCGAAAAAAGCGTTATCCTAGTGTGCAAGCGGAGGTAGAAGATGAACAATTTTGGTGAGATATCCAATTTCATCTGGAGTATAGCTGACCTAATAAGAGATGTCTTCAAGCGAGGGAAGTATCAGGATGTCATTCTTCCATTCACCACCCTAAAACGCTTGGATTCTGTTCTTGAAGGCACAAAGAAAGATGTTCTCGAGACGACAAAGAAGCTGAGCGAGAAGGGGATAGAAAACCGAGATCCTCAGCTGAGAAAGGCTTCGGGCTATGCCTTTTATAATACCTCTCGTTACACATTTAGAACCCTTCTGGATGACGCTCAGAATCTGAGGGATAATCTGACTGCCTACATAAACTCCTTCAGCCCAAACGTTAGGGAAGTAATGGAGAAATTCGACTTTTTCAGGACTATTGAAAAGCTCGATCAATCTGGTCTCTTGTATCTTGTCATGCAAAGATTCAACGACAGTAATCTAGATCTTCATCCCGACAAAGTTGACAATCTTACAATGGGCTATGTTTTTGAGGATCTTATCCGCAGATTCAACGAAGCGCTAAACGAAAATCCCGGGGAACATTTCACCCCTAGAGAAGTTATCAAAATAATGGTCAACCTCTCAGTAAACAACGACAAGGAGATCCGCGAGAAAAATCACATTGTGAGAACGATATACGACCCTTGCTGTGGATCCGGTGGAATGCTCTCGATCGCTAAGGAAAGAATCATGGAGATAAACGCGGAAACGGAGGTTTATCTCTACGGTCAGGAGGTCAACCCTGAAACCTACGCGCTCTGTAAGTCAGATATGCTTATAAAGAGTGTTGATGGGAAAGATGCCGAAAATATAAGAGATGAATCGACACTTTCTAAGGACAAGTTCCCGAACGATAGGTTCGACATAATACTGGCTAATCCGCCCTATGGTAAAGACTGGAGTCAGGACGAAAAAACCGTCAGATCGGAAGTCTCAAGAGGAACGGCCGGTAGATTCTCGGCCGGACTTCCGCGAAAAAGCGACGGGCAACTCCTCTTCCTTCAGCACATGATCTCAAAGATGCGCCCCGTCGAAGAAGGTGGAAGCCGCGTAGCAATAATCATGAACGGTTCACCTCTTTTCACGGGCGACGCCGGAAGCGGAGAGAGCGAAATAAGGCGCTGGATAATAGAGAATGACTGGCTTGAAGCGATCATCGCGATGCCAGAACAGCTCTTCTATAACACGGGAATAGCTACATACATATGGCTGATCACCAACAAGAAAGAAGAGAGACGAAAAGGGAAAATGCAGCTCATAGACGCTACCTCTCTCTGGTCTCCCATGAGAAAAAGTCTCGGCAGCAAACGTAGAGAGCTCACGGAAGAACATATAAGCAAGATAACCGAGCTGTATAACGATTTCAAGAACGAGGGACAATCGAAGATCTTCCCCAACGAATACTTCGGCTTCAGGAAGATAACGATTGAAAGACCTCTGAGACTTAACTTCCTTGCGAATGATGAGCGCATTTCAAGACTGGATGATCAGACGGCCTTTGTTAACCTTGCCAAGAGCAAAAAAAAGAAGAACGCCGAACAAATCTCTCTCGAAGAGGCTCAAGGAAAGGAACAGCAAGAAGAGATCAAGAGAGTCCTAAGAACACTCCCTCAACGTCTTTACAGTAACAGGGCCGAATTCGAAGCCGATCTTGACAAAGCATTTGAGAGCTCAACAGTGAAACTCAATGCCCAGCTAAAAAAAGCGATACTTGACGCGCTCTCAGAGAGGGACGAAATGGCAGATATTTGTCTCGATTCAAAGGGCAAACCCGAACCGGATTCCGAGCTTAGAGACACAGAAACAGTCCCACTTGGAGAAGATATACGGGAATACTTCGAAAGAGAGGTAAACCCCTTCGTGCCCGACGCCTGGATAAACAAGAAGATAAAAGACCCCAAAGACAACAAAACAGGCAAAGTGGGCTACGAAATAAATTTCAACAGATACTTCTACGAGTACAAACCTCCCAGATCCCTTGAAGAGATACAAGCCGACCTCAACGAAGTAGAAAGAGAGATTCTCGATCTTCTTAAGGATGTGATGGAATGAGCGAGGAGATCACAAAAGACTTCGAGAAAATCGTTCCGAAACGCTGGAAGAGATACCCTCGCTACAAAGACTCGGGAGTCGAATGGATCGGGGAGATACCGGAAGAGTGGAAGGTCACGAAATTGAAGTGGCTGTCTACAGAACCACTGAAGTACGGACTCAACGAGCCGGCTTCGGAAAGTAATCAGAACGATCCTAGATATGTGAGGATTACTGATATTACTGATGAAGGAATTCTTAGGGATGATACTTTCAAGTCAATTCCACAAGATATTGCCAAGGGATATCTTCTTGAAGAAGGAGATCTACTCTTCGCGAGGAGTGGGGCCACTGTTGGTAAGACTTTCATCTACAATCATTCTTGGGGAGTGTGCTGTTTTGCAGGGTATCTTATAGGATTCAGGGCGAACGCCTCAAAGGTATCCGCTAGATACCTATATTACTTTACCAAGTCTTCTGCATACTGGAATTGGCTCAATAGCTCTTTCACAAAGTCAACAATTCAAAACGCTTCTGCCGATAAGTATAAGTCTTTGCCAGTATCTGTGCCAAATATAGAGTCTCAAAGAGAGATTCTGAATTTCCTCGACGGAAGCTGTAAGCGAATAGATTCTTTGATCTCCAAGAAGCAGCTTCTGATAGAACTCTTGAAAGAAAAACGCGCGGCGATAATTTTGCGAGCAGTGACTAAAGGTCTCGATCCCAACGCTCCCATGAAAGACTCGGGAGTCGAATGGGTTGGCAAGATGCCACAAGAGTGGGATTTAGTCAGATTTAAGCATACGGCCAAAATGAAATATGGCAGTTCACTTCCTTCAGAGCTACGCAATGATGGAGATTTTCTAGTCTACGGATCAAACGGCCCTGTCGGTATGAATTCGTGTGCCAACACTTCTGCACCTGTTGTTGTACTTGGTAGAAAAGGTTCTTTCGGAAAGGTTAATTACAGTGATAAACCAGTATTTGCAATAGATACAACCTATTATATCGATAAGAATTGCACGGATTCTCATATGAAGTGGCTTTTCTACCTATTGCAGGTCCTTGACCTGGATAGTGTCTCCATGGATACTGGAGTGCCAGGTCTGAGCAGAGAGCATGTGCATGAGTTGATTATTCCCAATTGCGGCTATGCTGAGCAACGAAGAATCTCAGTTTTTCTTGACAATGTGACTTCCAAAATCGATTTCTTCATCTCAAAGATCGAAAAAAGCATAGAGCTTCTGAAGGAATATCGTTCCGCTCTTATTACAGCGGCCGTTACGGGCAAGATAGACGTTCGGGAGGAGGTACCGTAGTGAGCAAGACTTACGACGAGAAGAGCTTCGAAGAGGCTATTGAAAACTCTTTACTGAAGGAAGCTCCTGTCGAATCGCTATACGGTCAGAAGGCTAGGCTGACGGCTTTTGTCAGCGGTGGTTTCTCAAGCCGGAGACCGGATGAATATGAAAAGGAACTCTGCATGATCCCCTCCGATCTTCTCCAGTTCATTTATGCAACCCAGCCAAAAGAATGGGAGAAATACCAGAAAGCGGCTGGTAACAAGGCCAAGGATAGCCTTCTCCAACGAATAAGGAAAGCCGTGGACGATCACGGAACACTCTATATCCTTCGAAAAGGGATTAAGTCTCTCGGGTCGCACTTCAAACTTGCTTTTTTCAAGCCGGTTACTGGTATGAACGAGAGCCTTCAAGAGTTGTACAGAGCTAACGTCTTCTCGGTAGTGAGACAGCTGAAATACAGCATGAAAAATGAAAACAGTCTGGATATGGTGGTTTTTGTCAACGGCCTTCCGGTGTTCACTGCCGAGTTGAAGAACCATCTTACCGGTCAGACTGTTGAAGATGCTATGCGCCAGTACAAAAAAGATCGCGATCCCGTCGAACCGCTGTTCAGATTTGGTCGATGCCTCGCCCATTTCGCCGTTGATCCCGAACTGATTTACATGACAACTGAGTTGAAGAAGGACGCGACGCGTTTTCTCCCTTTCAACAGGGGTGATGGCACCGGTGCTGGAAATCCCCCTTCTGGCTACAACAAATATGCCACTTCTTATCTCTGGGAAGAGGTCTGGTCGAGAGACAGGATACTCGATCTCATACAGAACTTCATTCAGGTAATAGATATTCTAGATGAAGATGGAAGGCAGACCGGAAAGAAGTCAATGATCTTCCCCAGATACCATCAGCTAGATACAGTTCACCGCTTAATAGAGGATTCGAAAGCTAGCGGAACTGGGAACAGTTACCTAGTGCAACACAGTGCCGGTAGCGGGAAAAGCTTCACGATAGCCTGGCTAGCCTACCATCTTTCCAATTTACACGCTGATGATAGAAGACTCTTTGACTCAGTAATAGTGGTAACCGACAGGAGAATCTTGGACAGACAGCTTCAGAACACTATAGGGCAGTTCGAAGATGTGAAGGGAAAGCTTGAGAATATCGACAAGACCTCTCGTCAGTTACGAGAGGCGCTCGAAAACGGAAGAGACATAATTGTCACGACCCTTCAGAAGTTTCCGGTCATTGTGGATCAGATAGGGGAACTGAAAAGTGATAGATTCGCAGTCATAATAGATGAAGCTCACTCCTCTCAGAGCGGCGAGACTGTCAGAGACATGAACGAGGTTCTCGCGGTGGAGACACTTGAAGAAGCCGAGATCAAGGACGGAGCTGAATCAGAAGATCTCGAAGACAAGATAACTGACCAGATGAAGAAGAGAGGAAGACTGCCGAATGTGAGCTACTTCGCATTCACGGCAACTCCAAAGAGCAAAACACTGGAAACCTTCGGGGTCAAAAGAGCCGACGGCAAATTCGAACCTTTCAGTCTATATTCCATGAGACAGGCGATAGAGGAAGGCTTTATAATGGATGTTCTAGAAAACTATACGACCTTCAAGACTTATTTTAGACTGCTCAAGAAGATCGAAGAGGATCCGCAGTTTGAAAGGGCCAAAGCCTCTTATCTTCTCCAGAAGTTCGTCAGAGAAAGTGAATACACAATCTCGAAGAAAATAGAGATAATCATTGAGCACTTCAGACAGTTCACTATGGACAGAATTGAAGGCCGAGCTAAGGCCATGATCGTGACGAGTTCAAGGCTCCACGCTTTAAGATATCGTCAGGCATTCGACAGATACGCAAAGGAGAAGGGCTACGACGTGATAAAGGCCCTCGTTGCATTTTCGGGGACTGTTCGTGACGGCGGTATAGACTATACCGAAGCGAATATGAACGGCTTCTCTGAATCACAAACAGCTGGGGAGTTCAACACAGACAAGTACCGATTCCTGATAGTTGCAAACAAGTTCCTGACTGGCTTTGACCAACCGCTTCTGCATACAATGTATGTCGATAAGAAACTTAACGGAGTACATGCAGTTCAAACACTGAGCCGGCTAAACAGAATTCACCCGGATAAGAAAGATGCTATGATTCTTGATTTCGTGAACGAAGTCGAAGAAATCGAAAAGTCTTTCCAGCCATACTATGAAAAGACATTGCTCACTGAAGGAACCGATCCCGATACTTTGTACGATCTGGAAATAGTTCTGGAGCAATTTCATCTATACAGTCAAGATGACGTGGACAGATTTGCCGAAGTCTATTTTTCTGAGAAGTCAAAACATTCTGATTACTATAATTGCCTCAAGCCTGTCATATCGGGTTTTGAAGAGGTTGCGGAAGATGTCAAGCTTGACTTTCGTAAGACACTTACTCGATTCGTTCATCTATACTCTTTCCTTTCCAGAATCATCACTTTCTCCGATCCGGCACTGGAGAAGCTGTATCACTTTGCGAGATTCCTTCTAAGAAGACTCCCAATTCCCAGAGGACAGCTCCCCTTGGAAGTGCTTGAGGATATAGATATGGAATCTCTGCGAATCCAGAAGATCTCAAAGGGGAAAATTCAATTGGAGAGAGGTCCAAGTGAGTTGAAGCCCTCAAATGGTAGTGCTGAAACAGGGACATTTATCAACGAACAGGAATTGCTATCCAAGATCATAGAAGACTTGAACGAAAGATTCGGCACCGAATTCACCGAAGAAGACAAAGTATTCCTCAGCCAGCTTCAAGAAAGACTGGAGAAGAACGAAGCGCTCAGAAACAGCGTGCAGGTAAATCCTCCTTCCAGTGCCAGACTTACATTCGACAACATCGCCAACGACATAATCCAGGACATGATCGACTCGAATATCAAATTCTATAAGAAGATAAACGACGACCAAGACTTCGCCAGCACGCTCCTCGACTTCCTGTTTGACAGATACTTGAGATCAAAAGAGGAGAATGTGAGTGATCCAACCAGCGAAAATAGGATCAATCGTTAACTCGGGAGGTAATTCATGTTCAGAAAGAGAAAGGCATCCGAAGATGCCTCAGGGATATTGGAACCAACGGACATTGTTGTTCCAGTCTATCTTGATGCAGAAATCATGCTTGATATTCTTGCATCTCTTGATAACGGGCTATCTCTCAGTGAGAAAATCAAGATCACAAGTGGAGAGCTTTCTGGAAAGGAAGGCAAGGCAGGAATCTCGCTTTATGGATTGTTGCCATTTGTAGATATCTCTGCCAGCGGAGGCATGTCAAAAAGCAAGTCCTTAAGCTCCGAAAGCCAGTCAGAAAGAGTTCAAACGATTGGCTCGTTGTTCAATAAAGTGAGAACAAATCTAATTGAAAGTCAGATACTTAGGAGAATCCAAACTATTGAGGACTGGAATGCTCTTACAGAAGGTAGCTTTGTGGAGATCATCGGGAATTTCTCACCAAATCCGATTTCCTCTTCTATAGAGAGACTATTAGAAGTACTGAAGATTTTCGAACCGGTGTTTACACCAAATATAGGTGACAATCAACTTGGGTTCAAGGTAATGAAGGATATTATGAATTCACTAATCGGCGACATAGACAAATCAGAATCAAGGTTCTATCTAATAAACCTTGTGGATATGCAAGACCACAAAGCATTATCCCAACTATCCAAAAATCATCTGCAAGATGGGTCAAGAGAGATTATTCCGAGAGGTAACTACAAACTACTCGGGAAAGTAGTGAAGAAGATTGATGAAGGTCATATTAGTACACTAGAGTCTTCTACGATTTTGGGTATCCTTGACGAGCAAATGATTCAAGGATTTCTGCGATCCTTTGAGGAGTTAGCAAAGAATGGGTTTAAAATTCCTAGCCTGAAAGATGAAATTGACGCTCCGCTTGTGGTAGTTCTACCAATTGCGGTATACATTTGAGAAAGGGCATTCTCATACTAGGGGTTGAGAGTTTTTTGAGCAAGCGCCAATGGGAGATTAAAAATAGAACATGAGATGGTTAGTACTCAGCAATGGCCATAGCAGCAGGAATAGGCACTTAGGGAGTTATCAACTGTACTGTGAAGCAATAATACAGTGTGTAATGAGATGAAACAATAGCGGTAAATCACTGTGAAGGAGTTAAGGGCGTGAATCAGGTAAATGATTACATTGAGGCACTGGTTTCTGGAGATGTGTTGAGAATCTCATTGCTCTCACTTTTCCTGATCGTATTTGCGATTTTTAATGGAGCAACTAATAAGAAATTGCGGTGGCTTGTCAATTGGAGAGTTCTCTTGAGAATCTTAGTCTCCGTGCTTATTTGTCTTGCGACAGTGGTTTTCTTCAAGAAGAATCTCATTTTCACAGTTCTTGGTTATTCATCCGCAGCTGTTATTGCATTCATTGGCCTGTTATTTAGAGAATATGTGATCTTCCCGGAGAATTATCTCCTGAGGCGGACTAAGCGGAAGTATGAAGCTCTGGATTTTAACGAGGGTCAAAACTTACCTGACAAAAAGATCTTTTTTGGCTTATCTGTACCTTTCAAAATTGAGTATCTCCATATTATTGCAAGCTATTTGCTGAACAATGATGATCTACACGGTGCCTATAGAGTCTATAAGAGGATCGAAAGCTTTTCTCTTTTCGATTCGGAAAAGACAAGGCTCAACATTATCAAAGCACAGCTGTTCTGCTTAACTGGAAATATAAAGGGAGCCGAGTTGATTCTTTCAAAAATGGATATCTCTCATTACCCAGAACTCAAGACATCTTTCCTTATTTCTTCTTCTCTGCTAGCTGAAAGCAAAGGAAACCTAGAAGAAGCGTCTGATCTGCTGAGCGAGGCATTAAAAGGGAGCGAAGACAAGGTAGATACCGTAGTTATCAATAACGTGGGAAGGTTGAAGTATATGAGAGGTAATGATCTCGAAGCCATGAGGTACTATGAGAAAGCACTTTTTTCAGCTGGAGATAAGGTTAAGAAAAGGAGCAAGAGCATTGCGTTTCAAAACCTCATAGACCTTTACGTCAGAAACGGGGAGCTTGAGAAAGCTTCAAGGACGTTTGAGAAATTCAAAGCTGAATTCTCAAACAGAGGCATTTATGACAAAGTAAGATTCTTCAGCTACCAAGTGGTCTATGGAAGACAAATAAGAAACAGAAGCCTGATTCTTGATTCAATTGCGGCGGTCCTAACAGATGTTATTCCAAGTCTTCCGAAAAAGAATCAACTGATTATGCTTGTTTCAACGCTAAAAGCTGTGTACGATCTGAGCCCAATCACGCCAATGCTCACAATCAATTCGCTCTTGGTAACTATGCCAGACGTTCATGACAACTTGACTCAACTATTGACACTTCTGTTTACAGTTAGGCAGAAATGG
>LVBU01000423.1 GCA_001603185.1 Thermotogales bacterium Thermo_02
GCCTATACATTTGCCGATAACGTAGTGCTCGAAGCACTCAGGCTAGTCAAATAGGGCTTTAACAAGCCCCCGGCTTTAGCCGTGGGGTATTTGACCACTAAACACATCCCTTAACGAAATCAACGATTTCTGCAATTGAGTTGCTCTCGAACTCTTCTTTGTTCATAACGAAGGCCCTTTGTCTATCGATACTTAAGTTCATAGCGTTTCGATTGACTATAAGACCGAAGTTCTCTTGGGCCTCTGAGCTCAATTCTTTCGCCAGACCTATTACCGCGAATCCCATGATTCGATCATACCTCTTTCTATGAAGCAGTTTTCCCTTTCTCATATAATAATAAGGCGTGGCGAGCAGAGCGAACTTATCGGCTGCCTTCTTGAAGGCTGATGAGTAACCCCCGAACCTGATCTCTGTTATCCCAATAATAAAGTCACTTTCAGCCATTGGCTTTAAAAACCTCTCGGTATCGTCTTTTGCAACACACTTTCCCGGAGTTACCTTTGTGCATCCCTCACAGGAGAAGCAAGGTAGAATATGCAGCTCATTGACAAAGATAACCTCGCTGTCGATTCCGGTCTTTCCCATCTCATAGCCTATAAATGAACCCGGAGAACCTTGATGATCGTCTTTTGGCAATGAATCGAGTATCGCTACCTTCAAACTTATACCACCTCCCACATTTCGTTCATAACTGAACAATTCTATACCAGCCTTATTAACAGGCTATTAATCTGAACCTGGCCTCGAATAACTGCGCAAAAGGTTATTATTCTCAACAAACCTGATAAAATAGATCTACTTAGTCTATTGGGAAAGGCACCCCTTGAAAGAGAAAAAGGGAAGAGTCTTTCCAAAAGGGAGGAAGTTTCGTGAAAAGTGTCTTAAAGTCTGCCCTGGTATCTCTTCTGGTCATTCTCGCATATTCAACATCACTCGCCACACTCAGTTTTGAGGCGCCTCTCATAGCCACAGCCATGGGTGATGGTTCTGGCTCGTTAATACTCGGACTCGTTTGCAGACAGCTTAATATCCCGTACAGAAATGATCTGATGATAACAGCACAACAGCTAAAAGAGCTGCTCGAGGGACCGGATCGCCCGAAGACACTAATAATCGCCACGGGGATCCTTATTGAGGGTGAAGCCTGTATGGTGTGTGGAGGAATAGAGACCGACGTGGCTGAGGAGACTCAAAGAGTCGAAGAGTTAATTGGATTGGCTAAATCAATGGCTCTGCCAATAATCGGAATGCACCTTGACGGAACTTTCTCTACACCGGAACGGACATTTCACCTGGCCATAGATTCAATAATGCCGCATTCCGATTTGATGCTTCTCGTCTCTCCTGGAGAATACGCTAAGTATCTCAGAGATCTTTCAGAAGTGAGCGGAATTCCGCTCGTCGAGGTAAAAGACACATCTGCAATCGCTGAGTTGTTGCTGGACATCTTTGCAGAACCCTGATCTTTTTTCCTCATTGCGGGTGTTGTGCTATCATTGACATGATACGCAATACTCACTTAATTGGGGAGGTACTGTATGGCTGCGATTGACAGCTTCAATTTCTATTTGCCCACAAGGATAGTTTTTGGTTGCGGAACCGTTGAAAGAATAGGGACTCTATCCAGGTCCCTGGGAAAGCGTGCGCTTATCGTAACTGGGAGACAAAGCACAAAGAAAAGCGGCCTGCTCGAAAGAGTTATGGATCTTCTTAGACGTTCGGGAATAACTAGCGTTGTATTTGACGACATAGTCCCGAACCCACTTTCAACAAGCATTGACGAAGGCGCTAGAGTTCTGCTTGAAAACGACTGTGACTTCGTTATTGGGCTTGGCGGGGGAAGCCCTATAGATTCTGCAAAGCTAATAGCACTGGTAGCAAGCGACGGCGGGAATTGCTGGGACTATACGGAATCGGGAGCAGCCAGAAAACCCGAATCGGCATTCCCTGTTGTAGCCGTGCCGACAACGCACGGAACGGGTACCGAAGCCGATCCCTTTGCTGTTGTAACTAATCCTGAAACCAAAGAGAAGATCGGTGTCGGTTTCGACGAGATTTTCCCGGCGATTTCCATAGTCGACCCTGAAACAATGCTCACGCTTTCCCCGGAACAAACTGCAGCGACTGGGATGGACGCTTTTTACCACGCTATCGAGTCTTATTTGAACAGCAACCACCAGCCCACTTCGGATCTACTGGCACTCGAAGCTATAGGTTTGATAAACAACTATCTTCCTATCGCTTATGAACATCCCAAAGACCTTGAAGCTAGAACGGCCCTTGCTTGGGCGAGCACAGCCGCCGGAATATGTGAAACACTTTCGGGCTGTATTGCAAACCACTCGCTAGAACACCCCGTCAGTGCATATTACAACGCGACTCATGGAGCTGGACTGTGTGCCACGGGCCCCTCGCTTCTGGAGTACATTCGCCCGCATGTAATGGAGAGGCTTGGAGAGGTGGCAAGAGTCATGGGAGCACCAAGTAGAGAGATTAACATAGATGAGCTTTCAAGAATGGCAATTACACTTCTTCGCAGATTGCAGAAGAGTGTTTCTCTGGATATCACGCTTAGTGACCTCGGAGTTGAACCTTCAATGCTTCCTACACTTGCAGAGGATGCTATGAGGACTATGGGAGGCCTTGTAACAGTAACACCGGGGAATCTCCAGACGATTGATCTACTGAAAATATACCGGATGTCTATCTAGGTTCCAGAGAGTTTTTTCAATAGCGTCTTTCTTCAGCTACAGGAATCTGTGAACTATCCGTATTGCATTACAGTCGATAGTTGTCTCGCCAAATGTTTCTAGTACCTCGCGGGTTCTGCTATAATTGTGCATTCGCATTTTGGGAGGCGTTTGGTGCTCTTCTTATTTGAGTTGTAGAGAATTTGAGCGTTTTGCAAAGTACATTATCGCGCGAAAGGAGGCAGGCGGCTTCCTCCCCACAGCTAAAGCAGGGGATCTCCGCCGACTAATACGATGAAAAAGGAAAATGAAAAGTGTACAACTATATTTGGAAAGAGTATATTCTACCGCGAGGGTGGAGATCAGAACGGTATTCCTGTGGTCTTCGTACACGGGAACTTCGCTTCCAGCAAGTGGTTTGAACCATCTCTGGAGCTTCTTCCGAAAGGCTATCATGGGTTTGCTATCGATCTCCCTAACTTTGGAAGGTCAGATCGAACGGAGGAAGTATCGATCGCCAACTATGGGAAGGTTCTGGTGTATTTTCTGAGGCAACTTGGTCTGGAGGGAGTGGTCCTAATTGGACACTCACTGGGAGGGGCCGTGGTCCAGAATGTTATGGTGTACAGATCCGATCTGATCAGTAAGGTCATTCTGGTTGATCCCGCCCCGCCAGATGGACTTGTCACAGCTGCGGAAGTATATCCCATTCTCGATACCTACAGAAACAACAGAGAACTACTTAAGAAGGCTATTGCCAGTGTAATGCCGACACGTCCCGCCGACTCTTTCGTAGATGAACTTGTCGATGAGGCTCTTCTGATGAACCCGGCTTGCTTTGTGGAGAATGCCAAAGCTCTGGAAGAGTATAATTATACCGAGTCTTTAAGGGGATGTGAAATCCCGTTACTCGTTTTCCTCGGAAAACTCGACTTCATTGTCACTGAAGAAATGGTCAGGAAATTCGAGAGTATAATGCCAAATGTTCGAATTGAAATTCTGCCAGATTACGGACACAGTGTGGTGGTTGAGAATCCGAGCCTGTTCATCGACAGGGTAATTTCTTTCGTTGAGAATTCGTGAAAGTAGTTTTGAGTAAATGCATAACAAGAGGGAAGGTCTACTAACTCGCTAAAAATCTAGCTGGTATCTTTAGTATTCTAAACT
>LVBU01000424.1 GCA_001603185.1 Thermotogales bacterium Thermo_02
GTCTGTCGAGAAGGCAAATCGAAGTCTTCTGGAGAGCTTCTTCCTTTCTGAATTGCAGATCGAACCTCCGCCAACGATTCACGAGATTTTTTGAGAGGTTTTCTATGAAGCGTTTAATTGTATTATTTATCGTTCTGCTGGGATCTCTAGCTTTGTCTAAGAGCTTGATATACCTTGATGAAACAGGTAACACAAAGATCTTTAGTGACATAGTAATCACTGATCAGCTGAGAGATTATGTGAGGCTCGATGTTGTCAACGATCTCTCGAGAGGTGTAGTCATCTCACAATCTCTACGTCAGGAAGAGACCATAATGATACTGCCATCGGGAGCAATCGTCTCTCTTTCTCACAAAACAATGAAGGCCACCGTTGAGTTTGGCAACGAGTTTGAGAACTCACTAATAATTAGAAACAATGTGGTGTATATAAACTCCGAGCTGCTTTCGATTATCACGGAGAGACCCATTCAAACTGGGGAAGACACGCTTATAATGTATGCGAGACCTCTCATAATAAAAGCAATCGATAATAATGCAGACTATCTTAAAATCACTCTGGATAGAGATGTGTTACCCGATTTCTTCAACGTGTGGTGGACAGGAAGTGGATCGTTGGCCCTAACTTTCAGTCCGGCCGTTATTGAGCCCACAATCTCCGATTCCAGAATTGCGGTCACCACCGGTAGGGGCTTCGTCAAGCTTGCGGCCCAGAAGAACTGGGGAGATATAGAGTACGAGATAGACGGAAAATCTGTGCTATTCAGAAACCAGGAAGGACTTGGAAGAACAGTTGATGGTGAGATTCAGAAGGATTATATTCTAAGTGTGTACGAGTCATACATTGACGGGCGCCGTTTTGAGATGTCTTATCTTGAGATGGATGTTGCCGGCTTCAATTTCTCTGTGCAGCTTGCGAATAATGGTATTGGAGGTCTGGAGAAAGCTACAGACATTCTGCTGAGAAGCGATGGAACAGTCATGATAAACGGTGGGTATTTCGATCAGAATCAGAATCTTCCGATTGGGCTTTTGATAAAGGATGGAAAGGTACTTGGATTACCTTCTCTGGGTCGTCCGGCTGTCTATTTTACCCAGTCTGGCAGGGTCTATGTTTCACGAATGGATATCGTCTATCTTGTCTGGTTTGGAACACGTTTTGTCCAGATCAACGCCGTAAATTCCGTCTTCAGGGCCGAAGCTGCACTCTATACTGATGAATACAGAAACACCATTCCAAACTTCGACGGCTTCAGATACTTTGTGCTGGGAGATGGAAAGATACTCTCGGAAGGTTATATAAGATCTGTTCAAAGAGGCCAGACCGTGCTTGCTCTTTCACCGTCCGCTATTCAGAAGTCGGGTCGTCTGAGAGTAGGAGATTCCTTTGCTCTTCAGGTTATGAACTCATCCGGGGAGATTCTAACGGCTGCAGTCGAGGGTGGTCC
>LVBU01000425.1 GCA_001603185.1 Thermotogales bacterium Thermo_02
TCTTTATAGAGATGAAGACATCTCAACTATTCCTTGCCGTGTCCCATCATTGGATTATCATTTGTGTCCCTCTAGAGCAAGGGGGGAGTAACGTGAGCAAATCGATAGCCATTATTGTAACTCTACTACTCATTGGAGCATTACTTGCAGCTTTTGAACCCGAGTACTATATCGCCGATGTCTCTGGGAAACCTGGAGGGAGTCTGAGCATTGACGGAATTGACCCCAGGTCATTAAATCCCGCTTTCGGAAATGACGGCGCTTCCCTGAACATACTCAAGTTCGTTGTAGAGTCGCTTCTTAATGAAAATGAGAACGGCTTCCCCGAGTATCCGGCTCTATGCAAGGATTGGTGGATCTCACAAGACGGCTGCACTCTGAGTTTTGTCATACGGCAGGGCCTCCAGTGGTCTGACGGACAACCATTCACTATTGAGGACGTGAGATGGACTTTTGAAGAGATCTATCTTGTGCCTGAGATGACCCTGTTTGGCAATTCGGATTTTCTAGATTCGAGTGGCGAACTGCCTTCTGTAGTAGTCGAAGGTAACGTAATCTCTTTCACATGGAGCGAACCAAACGCCCTCGCGCCAAGGACTGTCGGCCTCACTCCGATTCTGCCCAAACACTGTCTCGAAAAGCACGTGATCGATGGGACTTTCTCTTCGGCATGGAATATTGGTGAAGTCGAGAAAGTCGTAGGTATGGGGCCCTTCGTTGTCGGCAAGTATTACCAAGGAGATATGGTAATACTTGAGAAGAACCCTTATTACTGGAGGTTTGACAGTTCCGGTTTCAGATTGCCTTATCTCGACAGGATATTTGTCAAAATCTCCGCGAGCATGGAACAATGTCTTCTTCGTTTCGAGGCCGGTGAACTTGATGTCTATAATCCATCGGCTGAACAATTCCCCCGGGTACTCTCGATGGCAGAGGAAAAGGGCTGGAAGGCCGTGGCCGGCCAGGCGGGGCCGCTGACTGAGTTTCTCATGTTCAACTTCAACGCTCCCGATCCTCTGAAACGCGAGTGGTTCAGAAATGAACACTTCAGAAAGGCTATAGCCTACGCTATGGATCGAAAATCGATTCTGGATACAGTATATTGTGGTCTTGGAGTCATACTGCACGGTCCCGTATCGTCTTCAAGTATCTACTACAATCCTCTTGTCGAGAACTTTAGCTACGACTTTTCGCCAACCCGGGCAAGAGTCGAGCTCAAGAGAGGCGGGTTCGACTGGAGAAGTGACGGTACCTGTATCGACAGTTACGGAAATCCCGTGCGATTCGAAATACTAACCTGTCCCTGGAGCAGCCAGTGGGTTGGTATCGTTACAATGCTTGCACATCAGCTTTCGAAACTTGGTATCGCCGCGACCACGAGTTTCATGGACTGGAGTACGTATGTTACCAAAGCCCACTCAGGTACATTCGATTCAATGACTCTCGCAGAGGGGAGCTCTGAACCGGGGCTGCTAAGAATGGTTTACCATTCCGAAGGGACGAGACATTACTGGAACTACCATCCAGATTACGACCCCGAAGACCATATAACTGAGGAGATGTACTTCTCTCCAGACTGGCAGAAGAGAATAGATGAGATCTTAGAAGCGCAAAGATCTGTTATTGAACTGGAAGAGAGATGCGAATTGTTCTCCGAGTTCCAGTTGCTGATGGCTGAGCATCTGCCGATCGTTTTTATGACAACTCAGCTGCTTCTCTATGCATACGACAGCGACATACACCATGGCCCTTGGATCTATGGATCGATGTTCGAGCTACCATGGAAATCCTGGGATGTCTGGAGAGAGTCAACGCCCCACGGCTAAAGCCGTGAGCTTGTAAAAGCCCTATTTGACTAGCCTGAGTGCTTCGAGCACTACGTTAT
>LVBU01000426.1 GCA_001603185.1 Thermotogales bacterium Thermo_02
TTATAAGGGTAATCACCCTGTCTATCTCTTTCAGGCTTTCCGGGTACAGCCTCTTGAGAAGATCTGAGTAGTCCTCGACATTCTCTTCTGAAGAGATATGGATGATATGGTCTTCGATGCCTACCGAAACGGGACTCTCGACTATCTTAAGGTCGATACCGAGTTCTTCTAGCATGGGCAGGATAATCCCCGCGCTAAGTAGAGCCCTCACTCCGCCATCGAAGAGAAAGCCTTCTCTTGAGAAAGAGTTAACGAGACCGCCACATCTGTCGTTCTTTTCAAGCAACAGCACACTGGTTTTGGCTTTGGCAAGATAGGCAGCGGCAGTCAACCCGGATATGCCCCCGCCCACGACTATGGCATCATATCTCTCCATCTTCAAGCCCTCCCATACGCAGGCTCTCTTTCCAGAGTCTCTCAGCTGCCTCCATATCCAGCGCGGGTGGTGCCGGTATTTCCTCTCGCGTAAGATTGAAGAATTTTCCGCTTATACCTTCGATACTATTCGAGACTCCAAGATAATAAAGCGCTTGAGCCGATATCTCTGGAGAGCGACTCATTTTGTCAATGATAGCGCTTTTGAAACGGTTATAAAAGCGTCCGTTCTCCTTTCCCGTACCGGTCTTTACTGCTCCGGGATGCATTGCGTTTATCGTCACGAAACTCCCTCTGAGATGTTTATCGAGAATCAGCATGCTGAGAAGCTGAGCCATCTTTGCCGAACCGTAGGCGCCGAGACCAGTGTAACGCTTCTTCTGCCAGTTCAGGTCATCTAATCTCAGTCCCCAGGCTGCGAAACGGTGGCCTTCCGAGTTAACCATTATTACTCTGGCTCTCTTCTGGGCTTTCAATTTGTCTTTCATGATGTAATTCATAACGAATGAAGAGAGATAGTTCACGACAAAGGTCATCTCCAGACCTTCGGGAATAAGCGTTTTGTGAGTTAGATAAACACCTGCATTGTGTATGAGGACGTCTATGCCTTCCTTCATATCTGCCAGTTCTCTACCCACTTTCTTCGCGTCTTCCAGCCGGCTGAAATCAGCTATTCTGTAGTCGCAGTCGGTTCCAAAGTCCCTTCTCAATTCCTCACAGAGCTGTTCCGATTTCTCTCTGTTCCTGTTGATTGAAAGGATTCTCGCCCCGTGCGCCGCATACTCTCTGCACGTATAGTAACCTATCCCGGAAGTCCCTCCAGTGATCACCATGAGTCGACCACTGAAATCTTCATCGCAGATATCGGGATCGGCTCTGTTGTTCTTCATCATCGCAAAGATGTTAGACCATTTGTACTGTCGCCAGTATCTGGCAACTCCGCTCTTGCTTTTCACAGTCTTCACCTATCCAAATTTTCTCTTCATGAATCGCCTGTACATCTTCCTGAAGCCGGGGATATTGTCGAAGATATCACCCCAGAGATCGTAGTAGTCTCTCTGCTCAGCAATCTTGCCTTTTTCGCTTAAGGTCAGGCGACTGGCTCCATACAGAACGGAAGTCCGGGTTTTCTTGAAGAGTATCGTCATCTCCCACTCTACAAAGATAGTATTGTCTTTCATGACAGTCCTGAGCACCTTCATGTTGAGCTTTTTAGAACGCTTTGCGAGCCTCTCGGTCATCTCTCTGAAAGGTTCTATACCCCTTATCTCCTGAATAGAGTCTCTGAAGATGATCTCTTCTTCGTAATAGGGCATTATGTGAGACCAGTCGGGTTTTCCGTCGGTATTGTAAGTCTTTGACCACAATTGTACTATCTTATCTGCGTCCCTTATCACAAATTCATCCATAATCACAGCTCCCTTAATAGACCATGAACAGCCTCCCATGTTTGAGAGCGATAGTGAAAGTGCAGCCAGCGAACTGAAGGCATAAGTAAATGTTACCACATATCTCTGCCGAGAGCATTTGCGTCCATAGTAGAAAAGCTTTGAATTCTCACTGGATCGCTCGAACGAGTTTCGTCGTGGCTTATAACAGCTACAATAAACGGTGCTATAATCACTCAGGAAATGGCGAGCTTGACAGCGACGACATTGAGAAAAAAGCAGTCTGAGCATACATTCGGGAGATCGTGGATGGCTTTTGATGTTCTGGAAAATCTGAAAAGCAAGAGAAGTGAATCCGTCATTCTTCTTATCATAACGTCGATACTCTGGAGTACCGGCGGACTCTTCATTAAGAACGTGGACGTTCACCCTCTCGCGATATCCGGTGTTCGAAGCGCGATATCTACAGTCGTGATACTCATGGCTGGAAGAAAACCCAGATTTACCTGGTCTCTTCCCCAGCTGGGTGCCGCTTTCTCTTATGTCGGTCTTGTCTTTCTTTTCGTGAGTGCAACGAAGCTTACGACGGCTGCAAACGCTATTCTTCTGCAGTTCACCTCTCCGATCTACGTCGCAATTCTCGGAGTCTGGATTCTAAAAGAAAGAGTCAGGCCTTTTGACTGGATGACTATTGTGGCGGTCTTTGGAGGCATGATCCTGTTCTTCTTCGACAAGCTCGACCCGAGAGGAGTCTTGGGAAATCTTCTGGCCATAGCTAGCGGAGTGTGCTTTGCTCTCTTCACAGTCTTCATGAGGATGCAGAAGGATGGTTCACCTCTGGAGTCTGTTCTGCTCGGAAACATACTGACCGCGATCATAGGTATTCCCTTTCTCTCATTCGGCTTACCTGACGCCTCGGGCTGGGGCTTTCTCACACTCCTGGGAGTCTTTCAGCTCGGAATACCATACGTCCTTTACTCAAAAGCCATCAAACACGTTACCGCACTCGAATCCGTTTTAATATCGGGTATCGAGCCAGTACTGAACCCCTTCTGGGTCTTTCTTCTTATCGGCGAAATCCCCGGTCCCTTAGCTCTGGTAGGCGGTGCTATTGTCTTCGTGACAGTCGTCGCCAGATGTATAGTCGCCGCCCTTCCAAAACCGGAATACTCAATGTCAGAGTCAGTATCTTCTGAATAGACCGTGGGTCGGCGAAGTCGATCCCGTCCGCCGCGATTACTGTCCAGAGGCGCTTACCTAATAAGCCGTCTAGAGTCCTCTGACAGAGACCTCTAATCGCGGCCAGAGTATATAATCTT
>LVBU01000427.1 GCA_001603185.1 Thermotogales bacterium Thermo_02
CAATAACATAGAACGGATCTTCTATACTCGCGAGTCTGCTTACTTCATTCTCGAGTCTCGTCAGTACTTCCTGCGGTCCTATGACTATGTATCCGGCGGTGGACGGTGTTATGGAAAGTCTAGAGTAGTCGTCCGCTCCAAGGTAGTCCCTGAAGTATCCCGAGTACTTCTCGTCCGTCCAGCCGGGTATGCCTCCCATCACCGCGGAGACTCTCTTCGGCTCTTCCTCGGTCACACTCAGTTCGGCCTCTTTGGAAAGCACCGAGTTGATTATCTTCAACGCTTCCTCTACCTTTTCCTTCGATCCGACAACCAGTACTCCGGACGGCGAACTCAGCAGCTCTACCTCCGTCCCGAGTCTGTCCAGTATCGTCTGGTAGCTCTGTAGATCGACCGTCGCTATCTCGCTGAACGCGTATGCCGGCTCCTGTTCCACCACTATTCTCTTGCTCAGTATGTCCTGCGTAACCCTGGATGCCTGGTTTACGCTTTCCTCTGTTCCTACTGCCACTACTCCGGACGGCGAACTCAGCAGCTTTACTTCTATCTCCAGACTCTCGAGTATCGTCTGGATGCTTCCCGCTTCTTCTACGGCTATTTCCAGAACTGTATAGATCAGCCTCTGTGGTTTATCCTCTATCACTATAGATCCGACAAGCTGCTCTACTATCGCCTTCGCCCTGGTAACGTCTGTTTGCGATCCGAGCAGTATCGTCCTCTCTCCCATGGATACAGTGTCAACTATTATTCCCAGTCGGGCCAGCAGTCCCGTGAGGTCCGTTACCGGAGGCACTCTCTCCACTACTGAGAAGTCGGGATTCTCGAGGTTTCTCAGCCTCTCTATCTCGTTCTCTATACTTCTCCTCAGCAATAGCGGTGTAAGTACTACATATCCGGTAGATGTGTCGACTACCGAGATCCTGGAGAAGTCGTCCGCTCCAAGGAAGAGTTCCAGGTATGCGTTCACTCTGGACAGTTCCCAGCCCGGAATGCTCCTGATCTCGAGCGCTACTCTGCTCTCCCTTTCGACTTCCTGTGCCTGAAGACTCTTGTAGAGCGCCTTGAACTTGCGGAGGTCTTCGTCCTCGCCTATCGCTATGAGTTTGTCCGAAACATTCAGTAGAGTTATCCTGTATTCAAAGGCCTCCAGGACCGGTCTCAGACTCTCGATCGTCAGTCCCGGCGCGCTCGCCAGCAGAAGATAGCTCTCGTACTTCTCCTTCTGCGGTGTCTCTTCTACCTCTCTGGTGTTTATCGCTTCTATTAGTTCGCCGGTACGGGTTATCTCTTCGGGAGTTCCTACCGCAAGTACTCCGGTGGGAGTCTCCAGTAGATCGACCGCTATACCCAGCCGCTGTATGACTGTCACATATTGCGGAACCTGTTCGGGTTTTATCTCCATGAACCTGTACTGCAGTTTCTGGCCTGCGGAGGCCTTCGCCTGGTGTTCTACTATTAGGTCTATCACGGAGGCCGCCCTTTCCAGAGCTTCGGTCTCACCTATCGCTATCGCTCCAGTTGCTATGGCCACCAAATTGACCGGGAGGTTCAGGCCGCTTATGACCGTCAGCAACGGACTTATATCTTCGGGCTTTAGGTCGATCAGTCTGAAAGTCAGCTGTATTGGCTTCTCTTCGATTTCTCCCTGCGGATAGACTGCTTCCATTATCTCTCTCAAAAGCTGCACGGCCCTCTCTACACTGTCTCTCTTCCCGGCTATTAGATAGCTGCCATCCAGTGGCGTGAGAGTCACCCTAATACCCAGTGTTTGCAGGAGAGTTTCGAATCTGTCGAAGGCCGGTACGCTC
>LVBU01000428.1 GCA_001603185.1 Thermotogales bacterium Thermo_02
CGCCGTGGTTTGAATTGGACTAAGGTAGGATTGAAAGCGATACGGGTAACGAAATGATCGAAAAACTGCATAGTTTGAATTGGACTAAGGTAGGATTGAAAGGTATAGTAATTATTTGACGATACTTCCGAATATTCTGTTTGAATTGGACTAAGGTAGGATTGAAAGTTTGACAAGACCCTCGGCTACCCGCAGCGGCAGCGGTTTGAATTGGACTAAGGTAGGATTGAAAGTCGTGGCGATCGACAGCGGACATGACCGGCAGGTGCGTTTGAATTGGACTAAGGTAGGATTGAAAGTTTGACGTAGCGCTCTCCCAGGATGCCGTTGCGGATGTTTGAATTGGACTAAGGTAGGATTGAAAGCTTGCAATGCCCGGTGCACCACACACCGTTACAACCCAGTTTGAATTGGACTAAGGTAGGATTGAAAGGGGATATCGCTCGAACCGCTCGTCATCGCCAAAGAGTTTGAATTGGACTAAGGTAGGATTGAAAGTCCGTGGGAAGCGCGGGAACATTTCGGCACGCATAAAGTTTGAATTGGACTAAGGTAGGATTGAAAGATACGGTACCCGGCGCCCGTACCGGCCGACGCATAGGTTTGAATTGGACTAAGGTAGGATTGAAAGAGTTCTCTGATATCTGGAAACGCTTCGATATCGCCGTTTGAATTGGACTAAGGTAGGATTGAAAGTGCGCGCACGCCCATACCGTTACCACCACCCGAGTTTGGTTTGAATTGGACTAAGGTAGGATTGAAAGGTACCGACGTTGTCGATAGGTCGAGCACGCCTATCAGTTTGAATTGGACTAAGGTAGGATTGAAAGAGTGTGGAGGTGACGGCAACCGGGACAATGGCCTCTGGTTTGAATTGGACTAAGGTAGGATTGAAAGCATACGACCCCGAAACAGAAGAGATCGAGATCCTGCGGTTTGAATTGGACTAAGGTAGGATTGAAAGATCGTTGGGGTATCTCCCGCCTGAGTGCCTCGTTTTGTTTGAATTGGACTAAGGTAGGATTGAAAGCTGCTATAGCCCTCGATCGTTGCCGGGTCAAATGAGTTTGAATTGGACTAAGGTAGGATTGAAAGTTTTTGGATCTTCTACACCCTCTTCCCCACCGTCACGGTTTGAATTGGACTAAGGTAGGATTGAAAGGTTTATTGCGCGTTTTGACGTAATCGACCGCTATCGTTTGAATTGGACTAAGGTAGGATTGAAAGCTACAAAGTGCGTCGAATCGCCGGGCATAGAAACCTCGTTTGAATTGGACTAAGGTAGGATTGAAAGCTTGCGATAGAACGCGGCGCACTCTCTGCTGCCTGCGTTTGAATTGGACTAAGGTAGGATTGAAAGATTTTGGGCGCTCTCAAGGGCTGGATCGAGGAGACCGCGTTTGAATTGGACTAAGGTAGGATTGAAAGCGTAATCGCGCGTCATCGCTCAAAGCCTCCCGAGCACGTTTGAATTGGACTAAGGTAGGATTGAAAGTATAGACCGTAATTTTGCCTTCCGCGACCGCCGGAGGTTTGAATTGGACTAAGGTAGGATTGAAAGCCGGGCCGGATCACGATCGGATGGGCTATTATTAGGGTTTGAATTGGACTAAGGTAGGATTGAAAGTTGTTCGTCTCGGCGACTACCCGGTCGGCCTGGTACGTTTGAATTGGACTAAGGTAGGATTGAAAGTCGAAAGAAGGTTGCCGATGCCACCGAAGAACGATGTGTTTGAATTGGACTAAGGT
>LVBU01000429.1 GCA_001603185.1 Thermotogales bacterium Thermo_02
GTATCCGAAATACTGCGGATTGTCCATAGATACGGTTATTAGCGAGAGAAGCGCAGAAAGGCCGATTCCCATAAATGCCAGATGAATATAGCCGAATTCTATAGAGAGCTTGCCTTTCTTAAGCAGTGAAGCAACGAATATAACGGCAAACCCCACAACATAAAAGAGATGCTTTGCCGTCGAAGGTTCATGTGTGAAACCCTTAGTCACGAACAACGGTATGAGCAAAGTCATTACAAGATATACGATAATCTCAAAATCGATTGCCTTTCTGGTCTTGTCCATAGATCTCACCTCTTCGTTGCAGTCTGTGTTTTTCTCTGACCAACTTAAAGCCTCTTCCGAGCTCCCGAATGGATTGCAAGAGAGAATAATGCTGGCCCCCCTGAGGTGGCCAGTCTATCGTAGCTAGTCTTTTCAATACCATCTCTGGTACAATAATGCACTTAATTCTGTTTCTTTTTTCTGCTCCTTCGTTTCTTTTTCTTTCCATCCTCACTGTAGTAGTAATAGTAGTGGTAATAGTAGGACGAATTCTTCTCATCAACACCGTTGACGATGACTCCTTTGATTTTCACTCCGACGGTTTTGAGATTCTCAATAACGATTCTTAGTCCGTCCCTTATAGCTCTTCCAGGCTTTACCACAAGTACTATGCCATCGAGTTTGTTCCCGATCAGTGAAACGTCAGAGGTCACAACCGCCGGAGGCATATCTATCAATATTCTGTCGTATCTTTCCTTAAGCTGAGAGAGCAACGTATCCACATTTTTCGACGACAGTACGATCGTAGGATTAGTGGGAAGTGTACCCACTCCAATAAAATCCATGTTCTCCGTGTATCTCTCTATAACGGCGTCGAGACTTGCCCTGCCCATGATCACATCGACTACTCCCTGTGGCTTCTTGCCAGTTCGGAGTAGTTTCTCGACCCGAGGACGTCTCATATCGAAGTCAACAAGGATCACTTTCTGTCCGCTGTTTGCCATGGAGTAGGCCATATTGGCAATCACGAATGTCTTTCCCTCTGTGGGCAGAACTGATGTAACGGCAACTGTTTTTCCCTCCCCCATTGTGAAAGAGAGATTGCTTGCAGCCAGTTTCATAGATTCTGCCGATGGTGCAGTGGGGTTCTTCTCGACATGCATCTCCTCTTTAACGCTATCAATAGTCGGTATTCTGCCTATTATAGGCTGGCGGCTGAATCTCTCAATCTCCTCTTCGGTCTTCAGCGTCTTATCGAGGTATTCCGCAAGGAATACCATAAGCATTCCCAGGAAGATACCAAGAACTCCTCCAATTGCAAGCGAAAGTCTTCTGTTTGGTTTGACGGCACTCTGTGGTAAGGTCGCGGGATCTACAATCGCTGCGTTTCCTACCACCGCGGCTTCACTGATTTTGGCTTCCTCAAGTCTTTCGAGAAGAAGCGTATAAAGACTCTCTTTAACTGTGATTTGCCTCTGCAAATCGAGAAGCTGCTGTTCCTTAAGGGGGAGGCTCCGAAGTTCCGTTTGATATTGATCGCGCATCAGACCTACCGCCAGAATTGAAGCCTCAAGAATCTGGAGATCTGCCTCGGAGGTTATAACTCCCGTAAGAATCTGTTGATAGGCAGGGTTCAAAGTCATTCCCTGACCCGAAGTGATAAACTCATTCTTCACTTCTTCGGCTATAAGACTTTCTGTTTTAGAAATCTCAGTAATCTTTGACCTTACACGGGCATCGGTTACTGGATACTGCTCCTGAAGTGAGGCAAGCTCAACCTGAAGTTTCGACATACTCTGTCTGAGACTTGTTAGAACCGGATTCACCGAGAAACTCTCGGAAGTTTGAATCCACATCGATTTTACATCTCTCGCACTCGTGCCATCGAATTGATCAAGCATCCCCTGATAGGTGGAGATCTCTGCCTTCTTTTCTTCGGCTGAGATCTTGAGTCCGTTGTACTGCTTGTCATAACTAGATAACATCTGGAAGAGCCAGTCGGCATGCTTGTCTAGAACGTATATCCCTGTTTCTTCTTTGAACTCCTTCAACCTATCGGTTGCTTCTCTAAGATCTCTCTCCAGTAGAGGTATCTGGGCTTCTATGAACTCGCGTTTTCTCGTTAGGTCTCGTTTGGAGAGTTCAGCAAGCTTTCTGTTATAGACTGTTGCGAGAGTGTTGGCTATGTCTCTTGCAAGAGCTCTATCTTTATTCTGAACGGAGACTTTTACAATTCTCGTATCTTTTACTGGCGATACAGTAATCATTCCTGAGATGCTTCTTGTTAGCGATTGGGCTATGTCTCTCTCGGAGTAGCCTTCGGCTAGAAGCCTTTCCTTGGCTTCACCGGAGTATATCCTGTTTACTAGATCCAGTTCTTGGATGATCTCTTCAATGTTAGTACGACTCTTTATTAGCTCTACTTCGGTCGAAATATCTCTCGAGACGGATCCCCCGGTGAGCGAAGTGCTGAAAAGGTCTCCCACTGAGGATTGAGATGTGGGATCAACCTTAATGGTTACACTGGCCTCATAAATTGGTGTTGAGAAGATAAGGTAAATGCCTGTTACGACCACAACTGCCAGAACAATGGCAATGAATAACACCATTCTCTTCTTGAACATTCTGAAAATGTCTTCTAAAGTAAGTTCCCTGTAATCGCTACCCTCCAAATCGCTCACGGGAGCACCTCCGATCACAAATAATAATCATTCATGAACAAGTTATAACTGTCTTTCGAAAAATCGATAATCTCACGATTGTCTCGAGGATAGTGTTTATCACTACCTACGAACTCTATCATGCGATTACGAAAGAGGTCTTCAAACTGCCCGTCTCCATTCAAACTGTCCCAGTTTATCTGAAACAGGACACCAACGTCCTTCAACCTGAATAGATCATCATCAATTCTACTTCTTGAAAAGGGAAAAATCCCCCTCTTGAAGAAGTATCTATACCTCTCAATATGGGCGATGATTACTCTGTAGCCCCTTTCCTGAAGAATACTAATGGCTTCGAACAAATAGGGAGGTCTTGCGTCGGTGGGGAGCTCTATAAGCAACAGGTCAGTGCCCCCAAGGGGAATCGTCTCCTCCGAGAGCGCTCTAGGGCTTAGAAAAACTTCCGAACCAATCAAGACTTCAACACCTGCAGAGTTAAGATGTGAAGAGTTTTCTTCCCATGAATTCCTTATCTCTGCTATATCAGTTGGCGATCTAGGACAGAAAAGGTGAGGCGTGAGATAAACTCTCTCTGCACCTTTAGATTTCATGGCTTCCAGTATTTCAAGCGACTCTTCAAGCTTCTGACAGCCATCATCGACTCCCGGTAAAAGGTGGCAGTGGCAATCGATATTCATCTGTCCCTCACTTAAAGATTCCAACGGCCGAATTAACAATACTAAGTGACGAAGCCACAATTGCCATTATATCCTTGATGTTCACTATCGGGGACTGCGGGATATAGATAATATTGCCAGGCAATAGTTGGATGTTTCCCTTTACCGGCATTCCCTTTTGCTGATCAAGATTGACTACGAGCGGTTCTTCACCCGAACTCTGAAATAACAGAGTATTACCCAATACAGCATAGCTTGTTGGACCTCCTGCTTCTACAATGGCTTCTATTGCTGTCATTCCACTCACATACTTTATAACTCCAGGCCTCAGTACTTCACCGAACACATAGACTCTTGGAGATGAAACATGAGGAACAAAGACAATCGAGCCGGGGGAGACAGTTCTCCTGGATAGTGCCAGAAGATCTTTCGGTTCGACTTCAATCGATTCGGACTTACCCCCGCTCATTATCTGAAGCGTTCTACGGAAATCGAAGGAGTTTATACCTCCGGAAAGTGTCAGAAGTTCTGCCAGAGAAATTTCTCCGTACTGTGTAATAGGGAAGATGCCAGGTTGTTTTACATCGCCAATTACCGAAACATAAGCGTCAAAGTTTCTGATAGCTACAACAGTGTCTCCGTCTCTCAAATAGTCTCTCGCCAGTTCTTCTGTTTTTAATGCATCAAGAAGTCTTACGTTACCTTCCCTAGACACAATACTCAAAGTGTTGACAGTTCTGTCCAATCCCCCTGCTATAGCTATAGCCTCTGCAACGGTAACCTGCCGATTTCCTTCAAATTTGAACCTTCCGGGCTTCAATACTTCTCCAAGGACCGTTACTGAGATCTCTCGAATAGTGGATACATAGATAAAGGTATCGTCAGTAAGGTTATCGGTCCTTTTTGCGATTACTGTAGCGTCAAATTCGCTGTAAGAACCTCCGATTTGGACCGCTATCTTGTTGACACTTTCGATTGCAATCAAACCGCCGGCTCTTGCCACTGCGTCCGAGATAGAGGAAGGTTCACCTCGGTTAAAGACATAAACCCCGGGATTTCTCACCGAGCCGAGAATAGTTATCCTGACAACCTGCTTTGGGAAGAGAACTGTGCTACCGGACCTTAGCAACACGTCACTCTTTCCCGACATTACTTCCGCAAGCTTAATCGAAAGAATCTCACCTGCGGGTGTAATGATCTTTATTTCATCTGAAGCTGTCTCTCTGACCCCTCCGGCGCGAGCCATCAGCTTTACCAGAGTGAATTCTTCATCGGCGGAAAAATCATATCTTCCGGGACTGTTAACCTCACCCGAGACATAAACGTATCGGTCTTCGTTTGGAACATATATCGTCTGGCCGTTCTTCAAAGGTAGATCGACACCTTCTAGCAGCCTGTACCAGTTTACATCACTTTCCGTTCCAGCGACTCTGATTTCGGAAGAAGCTCGCGCTGTGAGCCCACCGGCCTTTGATATGGCCAACAAAAGTCCTGGAATTTCACTTCTGGAAAACTCAACTTGTCCGGGATTTCGTACTTCTCCCAGCACATTTACTCTAATCGGTTCATAAATGGGTACAAA
>LVBU01000430.1 GCA_001603185.1 Thermotogales bacterium Thermo_02
GGTCATAGATAGTGTCAGGCGTAGTGAAGGAATAAAGAGACTCATATTGTATCATATATCAGGAAGGTACACTTCGAAGATAAAGAAGTGGACCTCCTTCATAAAGAAGGAGCTTGACGATACAGGAGTAGAAGTATATGTAGTACATCCAGAGCATGTTTTCACATTGTGAAAACCTGTGCACATTACCCCGGAAGGAGGTTAAGCATGGGTTACGTAGGTTGGATGATATTTGGTGTAGTTCTCTTGGTTGCCGAGATAGTTACTCCGAGCTTCTTTTACCTTTGGTTCTCGATCGGAGCCTTTGTGACTGGCGTAGTGGCGATGTTCTCTGTTAGCCTTGGATGGCAGGTAGTAGTCTTTGCCGTTACCAGCACTCTGCTAGTAATATTGACCAGACCAATTGCTAGAAGACTTTCTAAGGGTGATTCTCCCAGAAAGATGTATATTGACGGGCTTGTAAATTCGACAGGAAGAGTAACGGTAGAGATAAATCCCCTGCTTGACAAAGGACTAGTGAAGATCGATGGTGAAGACTGGAGAGCAACATCAATCGATGGGAATACGATTCCCGTTGATAGTATTGTGAAAGTTGTTCGTCTTGAAGGTACTCTAATATTTGTCGAAATACTACCTAGAGAAACCCAAAAGTAGGAAGGGGGAGAGAAAAGATGGTTCTATGGCTAATACTTGCAGCAGTGATATTCATAATCGCAGCTTCCGGAATAAAGATAATCAGACCATTCGAGAAAGGGCTCGTAGAGAGGCTCGGAAAGTACCGGCGTGAAGGCCAACCGGGTCTACAGTTTATAATACCGTTCATCGAAAGGATGATCAAAGTAGATCTTCGCGAAACTGTAATTGATGTTCCTCCACAGGAAGTGATAACCAAGGACAACGTTGTCGTTACTGTTGACGCAATAATCTACTATCAAATCACCGATGCTTTCAGAGTTGTGTACAACGTTTCCAGCTTCGAAATAGCAGCTATAAAGCTTGCCCAGACAAACTTGCGAAACGTGATTGGCGAAATGGAACTGGACCAAACGCTAACCTCGAGAGAAAGAATCAACGTAACGTTAAGAGAGGTTCTGGACGAGGCCACAGATAAATGGGGCGTGAAAGTCACCAGAGTCGAAATCAAGAAGATAGATCCGCCACAGGATATTATGGATGCGATGTCAAAACAGATGAAAGCCGAGAGAACGAAGAGAGCTGTTATACTCGAGGCCGAAGGTTATAAGACATCGGAGATAACAAAGGCGGAGGGTGACAAGATGTCCGCAATCCTCCAGGCCGAAGGTCAGAGCGAATCTATAAAACGGGTTGCGGAAGCCAACAAGTTCAGGTTGATTGCAGAAGCAGAGGGAGAAGCCTTTGCTGTAATAAACGTATTCAAAGCGATTCACGAGGGAGATCCCACCAAGGATGTAATTGCAATTCGTTATCTGGAAGCTCTGAAGGATATAGCCGACGGTCAAGCAAGCAAGATCTTCCTGCCTTTCGAAAGTAGTGCTTTGCTGAGTTCGCTTGGATCGATGGCAGAGATCTTTAAGGATAAAGGTAACTCCGAAGGACAGGATAAATCTAGCAAGAAGTGATCTGATGTTATTAAGGAAAGCTACTGAAGTTTTCTTGGAGTTAATTCTTGCATCCGGTTTGGCCACCGCCCTGGCGGTGGCCTCAGTGTTTACGTTCTATCGTTATGTCAGAAGACCTTCTACCGTGCTTATGTTTTTTAATACAGCTGCTAGTGCTGCTCTGATTCTTACGGGAACACTGTTGCTGGAGAATCATAATGTGCTTATTGCTTATCTCTTCTTCGTTGCCTACTTCTATGCCTATACATCACTTGGAAGACACGTGGCAAGGTATGATGACACTTTCAGGATGCTATTTCTTTCTATGGGATACACGCGGCAGGAGTTCTTTGTGAACTATCTGCTCGTACGGGGCAAGTGGAAGCTTGTCGACAATATTCTTACTTTTTCGGTTATCGGCACGGCCATTGTAGTCTTCTGCGATGAAGTAAGGCGACTGTATCCGGATCAGGGAAGAACGATCATCTTCACTTTGATAGTTTTTTCCGTCTTGATAAGCGTGAGCAGTTGGTTGAGCAGCGACTATGTAAACACTGCGTCAAAGGAAGAGTAATACACAGGTGTTATAATACCCATATAGGG
>LVBU01000431.1 GCA_001603185.1 Thermotogales bacterium Thermo_02
GATTAACGAGCAGGGTGTTCCACAAAAAACTCCTATATAATCGTTTTTTCACTATTAAGGCAGTTAGATTGTGGTTGTCTGCGAATTTGAGCGAATCCCCGTGTTTGGTTTTGAATGTAACAATGGCTATAATCTTTATGAACCGGGTGATTGTATTGAACTGCTGCAAACGGCTACTCTACCGGTCTCGAAATAGATTGGAGTTTGACAACATAATATACTGATTCGGGAATGGAGATCAGATGAAGATAATCGACAACATCCGCGAGACTCTCAAATCGTTGTGAGCAAAGATGCAATCCGTTATTGGATTAAGAAGCGAGTTATTCCGCACCGCGGGATAGATAAACAATATAGATTCGAAATCTCGGAAGTGGACACTTGGGGCAACAGTGACAAAAGTGCCGAGATTGAGTAAGCTGCCGATGACAGCTTGAAGTCAGAGGGGCGTGAAAAGGTGATAAAAGATATGGATATTTCTATGCCGTATAATGGCACCTTGACTGCTGAGCAATTCCTGTTTTATGAGATGAGAATTGTGTCGAAGCAGTATCTTGAACAAAAGCCAGTTGAAGAGATTATTGCGTATATCAAACGAGGCAATTTGTTCCAGTACCCGACAGAACGCATGGTCATAAGGATCGCTCGTGCTTGTCACAAGCGGCTGGTTGCGCTTGACAACGAGAAACTGGTCTATGAGGTGGCTAACGCGCCCGTTGAGGTAGCGAAGCAGATTAACCTCTACGCGATGATGCGCTACAACCGTCTTGTCCGAGAGTTTATGGAGGGACTGGTCGGCGAAAAGTATCGCCAGCAGGACTTCTCCTACACTAAAAAGGACATTAACGTGTTCTTCTCTCGCTTACAGGAACAGAACGACGACGTGGCGGCTTGGAGTGAGCAGACGATAATGAAATTAAAACAAGTACTTACTAAGTGCCTGATTGAAACGAGGATGCTTGACTGCTTCAGAGATACTGAGTTGAACCCTATCCTCATCAGTGAGGAACTGGAAACAGGCATCCGCGAAAACAATGACTTGACCGCGCTTGCCGCGTTCAGCTGTTTCAGGTAGGAGTGTGACTATGGCAGACATTAAACAAGAACTTGATAAAATCAAGGAACGCATTTCCGACGCGAACTTCCTAGCCAACAAGGGGCTTTCTAACGAAGTGGGAATTCACGTCTTCAAATATGCACCGCAATACGAACTCATTGTCCGCGACTACATTGAGCGGCTTGTGAAGAAAGCGTCCGATAACTACAGGGTCATCGAGCGGGATATGTATAAAATCCTTCTTGAGATCTTGGATGAAAAACACGTGCTTGGCACTGTCCCGTCTCTGGAAGAAAAGAAAGGCAAGGACTACCTTCTCGCTCAGATTCAGAAGATAGCCACACCGGAGGCGTTCCTCGCCAAGATGAAATATGAGCCGCACCAGCACGGCGATGTGCTATTCCTGACTGGTGTAGGCAAAGTATACCCCTTCATGCGGTCTCACAAAATGCTAGACAGTATGCAGGAGGTCTTCTCAGATATGCCGATTGTAATGTTCTATCCAGGAGAGTTCAACGGACAAAGCTTAAGTCTATTCAATAAGTTCCACGACGGGAACTATTACAGGGCGTTCAATCTGCTCTAGCCGGAGGAAATTATTATGAAGATTCAAAGCATGTTCCAAAAGGACATAAACCGTGAAATCAACGGCGTTATCAAGGTGGCACAGAATGACGAGCAGAGCTTGGTACAGGAACTTGGCGAGTACATCATCACAAAGGAACTCCGCCGCCACTTCAATACTTTCTTTGATAATTACTCGAAAGCCATTGACCATCCAACCGATAAAATAGGGGTCTGGATATCTGGCTTCTTTGGAAGCGGTAAGTCCCACTTCCTTAAAATGCTGTCTTATCTACTGTCCAATCAAGAGGTTGCGGGTAGATGCGCGGTGGACTTCTTCAAAGACAAGTTTGATGATCCAATGATGTACGCCACGGTCGTCCGTTGCGCCAATATCCCTACGGAGTCGATACTGTTCAATATCGACATCGAGGGACCCATTAACAAGGACAGAACAGCAGTCTTACGTGTGTTCGCCAAGGTGTTCTACAACCATCTTGGCTTCTATGGTGAGGACTTAAAAATTGCGAAACTTGAACGCTTCGTAGATGAGAGAGGCATGACCGACGCTTTCCGAAAGGTATTCGAGGAAGTCAACGGCGCACCATGGGTGGAATCCAGAGCTTCCTATGCTTTTTTTGAGGACGATATTGTGTCCGTCCTGCAAAGTGTTCTCGGCATGAGCGAAACAGCGGCCCGCAACTGGTTCAACGGCGAAGAGAATGTGGATATGAGCATCAAGCAGCTTGTTGAGGAGATCAAAGAATATGTCGATTCTAAAGGTGAGGCTTTCCGGCTACTATTCTGTGTGGACGAGGTAGGCCAGTACATCGGCGACGACAGCGACCTGATGTTGAACCTCCAGTCTATAGTTGAGGAAATTGGCAGCAAGTGTCCTGGCAAAGTCTGGGTGATGATCACAAGTCAAGAAGCCATCGACTCAGTAGTTAAAATCAGCGGCGACGACTTCTCCAAGATTCAAGGTCGTTTCAATACTCGCCTGTCCTTGTCCTCCGCTTCGGTTGACGAGGTTATCAAGAAACGTATCCTTGAAAAGACCGAGGACGCGGACGCGCTCCTGCATATGGTTTATGACAAGGAACGCGCAGTATTGAAGAACCTCTTCACGTTTAACAACGCGGTGCTGGACATCAAAGGCTACACCAGCGATGTGGAATTCTCCGCGACTTATCCGTTTGTACCATACCAGTTCATCATCATTCAGAAGGTACTCGCTGAAATACGCAAGCACGGCAATGCCGGTAGACACCTATCGGGCGGCGAGCGTTCGATGCTTTCTGGCTTCCAAGAGGCAGCACAGAAAGTACAGGGCAAAGACGAGAATGCCCTTGTGCCTTTCTCGCTGTTCTACGACACGGTGCATACCTTCCTCGAAAGCCCGATACGTCGCGTTATTGAACGTTGCCAGAACGCCGCCGATAAACATGACGGCCTGGAACAGCGAGATGTGAGCATTCTGAAGCTGCTTTATCTCGTCCGCTATATCGACGATATCAAGGCGAATATCGATAACATCGCAATCCTGATGGTTGACGATATACGCGCGGATAAAATAACCCTTCGTCGCGAAATTGCCGAATCCTTGGAGCGCCTGGAAGCACAAAACTATGTCGCCAGAAACGGAGATAACTATTCGTTCCTGACCGATGAAGAACAGGACATTGCCATCGAGATTCGGAATACTTCCGTCGATAGTGCGACTATCGTTCAGAGCATCGGGCAGACAATTTTCAACGAAATATATTCGTCAAAAAAATATAAACACAACAAATACGACTTCGCCTATGACCAGTACATTGACG
>LVBU01000432.1 GCA_001603185.1 Thermotogales bacterium Thermo_02
CCGACTGCAATTACCTTTGCAGTCATCTGCTTTTCCTTTGCCGCGTCCGGAAGAACGATACCTCCAGATGTTCTCTTCTCTTCTTCATAAGGCTTAATTAACAATCTTGAACCAAGAGGAACTACTTTCATCCAAAAGCCTCCTTTCAATCTGTATATTTAGCACTCGATATAAGAGTCTGCTAATAAATGATAAAACAATATCTCGATTTCTTCAAGCACTCCTTATGTTAAATGATGTTAACTAGAGAAGATTATACCTTTACAGAAGCTATTATGCCAGTATAACTCCTTTTTTCTCTCCCCTAGGCAGAAAATGGTAGAAGATACTTGCACTCTGTCAAATCTCTCCGCCACTTAAGCTATCTCAAGTTTAAGTATGTTAGTTGTGCTGCTCACACCGAAAGGTATCCCGGCCGTAAGTATAATCGTTTCGCCCTTCTTGACAAGCTTCAACTTCTTTGCAAGTGGTCCCGCAACCTTCACAAGATCATCCGTCGATTCACCAATTGCCATCAGGACTGGAATTGCACCCCAAATTATCCCCAGTCTGTAGTACGTTTCTTCGTTGGGTGTCAAGGCGAGTATATGTGCTCTTGGCTTGAACCCTGAAACATTCCTTGCAGTATGACCGGAAAACGTAGAGCTGACTATTACCTTTACTTTCATAGCTTCGCTAATATCCCAGGCGGCCCTACAAATCGCGTCCGTGTGATCATCGGTTGATACCTTTTCTCGTGTCCACCACAGTATTTCCGGATTTTGGTTCAGGTATTTCTCGGCAGATCTGGCTGTCAGATCCATTACCGATACAGCTTCCAGCGGGTACTTACCAATAGATGTTTCACCAGATAACATAATAGCATCGGTTCCATCTATTATTGCGTTGGTTATATCGGTAGCCTCTGCTCTGGTTGGAACAGGGTTTTCAATCATCGACTCAAGCATTTGAGTAGCCGTTATAACTGGAATTCTGTTGAAGTTACCCGCTCCGATTATCTTCTTCTGTGCCACAGGTACGTCTTCGACAGGTATTTCGACTCCCAAATCGCCTCTTGCAACCATAAGACCGTCAGAAACACTGGATATTGACTCAATATTTCTTAAGGCCTGTGCGGTCTCTATCTTAGATATTATCGGGATGTATCTCCCGGTAGATTTAACTATATCCCTTGCCAACAGAACATCTTCGGCCTTCCTAACAAATGACAGGGCAAAATAATCAACCCCTGTCTCCACACCAAGTTTTATGAACTCTCTGTCTTTGTCCGTAACTGCCGGAATACTTATATTTATACCTGGCAGGTTTATGCCTCGCCTGTGTGTTATGGAACCACCGTTCACTATTCTTGTATAAACATTCTCATTATCTGTGTGGAGAACCTTCAACCTTATCTTTCCGTCATCCATCAAGATCGTGTTTCCCTCTCGAACTTCTAGAGGTAGTCTCTCATAGTTTACGCTGACCTTATTTTCATCGCCGACAACACGATTTGTTGTTAGCCTGAATTCCTTACCCGGAATGAGCTCTACCGTATCCTCTGAAAAAGAGCCAGTACGGATTTTCGGTCCCGAAAGATCCAGCAGTATCGTAAGGGGCGCTTTCATAGATTTACGGAGTTCCTTGAGCCTTTCTATTCTCTTCCTGTGTTGCTCAATTTCACCGTGAGTCGTATTAAGACGGGCAACGTTCATGCCTTTTAGCATCAGATCTCTTAACATTTCTGCGGATTCGGTTGCAGGACCAATCGTGCAAACTATCTTCGTTTTTCTCATAAGAACCATCCTTCAGGAAAGAATCGTGGCCATTTCAACAAGCTCCATGTCCAGTGATTTCTTCTGCGAAAGAACCTTTCCCAGAGCAATTCTCTTCATTTTCCCGCTCTGCAAGGCTATCATTGTTCCTGTATCCCCCTCTTCCAAAGCCTTAACGCAAGTGTATCCCATTCTCGAAGCGAGGACACGATCAAAGGCGGTTGGAGAGCCGCCGCGTTGAATGTGTCCAAGTATAGTTATTCGCGTCTCGTAACCTATTCTGTGTTCTACGTGCCTGGCAACCGTATATGCACTTGAGGCTCCCTCAGCGACTACGATTATACAGTTGATCTTTCCTCTCTTTCTCTCCTGCCAGATCTTATCGGCGATTTCTTCATAGTTAACAGGTATTTCCGGTACTATTATCGCTTCTGCTCCTACGGCTATGCCGGAGGCAAGAGCAACATAACCCGAACTCCTGCCCATTACTTCCACAACAAAGGCTCTCTCATGCGAAGAGGCAGTATCTTTGAGTTTCTGAATCGTCTCGACACAGGTATTCAAACAAGTATCAACACCTATACACATGTCGGTGAGAGCAATATCGTTGTCGATCGTACCGGGAAGTCCGACTACCGGTATGCCCTGTTCTTCCATAAGCAGATTGGCACCACTCAAACTACCCTCGCCACCTATCACAACTAGACCATTTATCCCGCGCGCCTTAAGAATGTCACCGGCTCTTGCTCTACCTTCAGCAGTTCTGAATTCCTCGCATCTTGAACTTCTGAGGATAGTTCCGCCTCTTTCCATGATTCCACCAACAGAAGAGTAATCCATATCGATAAGATCCTCATCCAGCAGACCCGAATAGCCTCTCTGGATTCCCAATACTTCTAATCCATCGGTTACAGCGGTCCTGACTGCTGCTCTTATCGCTGCATTCATTCCCGGAGCATCTCCTCCGCTAGTCAAGATCGCGATTTTCTTCATCACAAACATCCCTCCTGAAACAATTTCAGTTTGCGTTTCATCCTCATTCTAGCATATGAGATACGCAAAGTCTCGAGAAGACTATACTTCGTGAAGTTAACCAATAATGGCCTTTGGTGTATAATTAGAGGTGAAACGGGGGTGATAAGAATGAAAGTCCTGAAATCAGGAATTCCAGAGTATGAGGCAAAGATGTATCAAGAGATCCTGCTTAAGGAAGAGATATTTGCGGAACTTGTAGATTCCAGTTTTGCTTATACTGATAGTGTCTATTTCGGATCGGGCAGTTTGGTAGACATAATTATTCCAGACGAAGATTATGAAGAGGCTGTTAGAATCTTCGAAAATCTTAAAGAAGAGGGGAGAGAGGATCCAGAATGAGTGATTCAAAGAGGACACCTCTGTATGGAGAGCATTTGCGGCTTGGAGGAAAGATGGTGGATTTTGCTGGTTGGGATATGCCTCTCCAGTTCGACTCAATTATAAGGGAACACAATCTTGTAAGGAATCATGCAGGGCTCTTCGATGTCTCGCATATGGGGGAAATCGAAGTCGAGGGGAGAGATGCGATAGCTTTTTCTGACTATCTCGTGACCAATTCTGTATCCACATTGAAGAACGGTGGTATAGTCTATTCTCCAATGTGCAATGAGAATGGCGGGGTTGTCGATGACGTTCTGGTTTACCGGATCAGCAACAGGAAAACTCTGTTTGTAGTTAACGCTTCAAACAAAGATAAGGATTTTAACTGGATTGACTCCCATGTTAAGGGCTTTGAAGTTTCAGTAAGAGACGTTTCGGATTCCTATGCTCAAATCGCTTTTCAAGGACCGGAAGTGGAAGAAATGCTTTCCGACATCTCACAGATACGCCTTAACGAGATTCCCTTCTACCACTTTGCTGTTGGGCGTGTAAACGGAATCAAGGTACTCGTCTCCAGAACCGGTTATACTGGAGAAGATGGATTCGAGCTTTACACTGAACCCGAGGCCGCGATTCCTCTGTGGAGAAAAATTCTGGAGATCGGTGCCGAGCGCGGTGTGAGACCTGTTGGACTTGGTGCCAGAGACACTCTAAGATTTGAGGCCTGCTATATGCTCTACGGCAATGAGCTGAACGACGAAACGACCCCCCTTGAGGCAGGTTTGAAGTGGACCGTAAAGCTTGATAAGGAGTTCATAGGTAGAGACAGGCTGCTTGCTCAGAGCGAAAACGGCATAGAGTACAGACTGAAGGGACTGGAAATTGAAGGAAAGGCTATTGCACGACACGGTTACGATGTGGTAGATGGAGACTCCAAAATTGGCTGGATAACGAGTGGCATATTCTCTCCAACCCTTGGAAAATCACTTGCTATTGCCTATTTGAAGAAGGATTACTGGAAGAGCGATTCAAAAGTACAGATCTTAATAAGAGACAAAAAAGTCTCCGCTAAGGTAGTCAAAACACCTTTCTATAGAGGCTCCGTAAAATCTAAAGCGTAGTTTAAGGAGGACAAAGAATGAAGAGATACTCAAAGACCCATGAATGGATTTCACTCGAAGGCGATGTTGCAGTTGTAGGTATTTCCGATCATGCACAGGATCATCTGGGAGATGTCGTGTACGTAGACCTTCCAGAGCCCGGAAAGAAAGTGAAGAAGGGCGATGTATTCTGTTCCATCGAATCCGTTAAAGCCGCCAGTGACATTTTCTCACCTGTCTCTGGCGAAATCATCGAAGTAAACGGTGAACTTGACTCTGCACCCGAGACAATCAACAGTGATGCCGAGGGAACTGGCTGGATAGCCAAGATAAAAGTAAGCGACCCCTCTGAAGCAGATGCCCTAATGGATTCGGAGGCTTACAGGAAGCATTGCGAAGAGGAGGGCTAGAATGCCTGAGTACCCTTTTCTACCGCAGACTGAAGGCGAAATTCAGGAGATGCTCCGCACAATAGGGGTAGACAGTGTCTCCGATCTGTTTAAGGATATTCCTGACAAGTTCGAGGTCGATCTTGCAATTCCCGAAAGCGAAGACGAGTTTAGCGTACTGAGAGATCTGAAAGAACTGAGCCAGCGAAACACCTCTCTGAATGAACTTTCTGTATTCAGAGGTGGCGGTATTTATAAGCACTTCATTCCGAGCGCTGTACAGAGAATAGGATGTAGAGGCGAATTTCTTACGGCCTACACTCCCTATCAACCTGAAGTTTCGCAGGGAACTCTGCAGATGCTTTTTGAATTTCAGACCATGATATGCGAACTCACTGGCATGGAAGTAGCTAACTCTTCGATGTACGATGGCGCGAGTGCCTGTGCAGAAGCCGCTTTGATGGCTGTAAGAATAAACGGAAAATCAAGAGTAATCATATCGGAGTCTCTGCATCCCGAGTACATTTCCACTGTCAAGAGTTACTGTTTTGGAGGAAACATTGAAGTGGAACTTGTCAAATTCGATAGAGAGACCGGTCAAATCGACTGTGGAGATCTCGAAAGCAAACTGTCGGAGAATGTATCGGCCCTGATTGTCGGGTATCCCAATTTCCTAGGTGTAATTGAAGACCTGGAAGCTATTAGATCGATAATTGGCGAGAAGGTCCTTTTGATTACAGCGGCAAATCCAATAGCTCTGGGGCTTCTCCAGGCACCAGGGAATCTGGGAGCGGATATTGTTGTCGGTGAAGGACAATCGCTTGGAAATCCTCCAAGTTTTGGGGGTCCTGGTTTTGGCTTTTTCGCATCGAAAGAAGAACACATAAGGAAGATGCCCGGAAGGATTATCGGTCAGACAAAAGATAAGGAAGGTCGCACGGGTTATGTGATGGTTCTCCAAACCCGAGAACAACACATAAGAAGAAGCAAGGCAACATCTAACATCTGTTCCAATCAGGCATTCAATGTCCTGCTAGCGTCAATATACATGAGTCTTATCGGACCTAAGGGACTCAAAGATATTGCCAGACGCTGTTATGATAAAGCGCATTACCTAGCGAACAGAATTGAGAAGATGGATAAACTCAGGCCTGTATTCACCGGACCTTTTTTCAATGAGTTTGTCGTGGAATTCGACGGTGATCTTTCGATGATAAACTCAAGGCTACTTGAAGAACAGATCCTGGGACCGCTTGATCTGGGTAAATTCAGGGAAGACATGCAGAACTACGGTCTTATTTGCACGACGGAAGCAAATAGAAATGAGGAAGTAGAATTCTTTGCGGGAAGACTGGAGGAGATAGAATGACGATTTTCGATCAGACAGTTGAGGGAAGAACTGGATTTCGCCTTCCAGAAGAACCCGATTACGGCTTCGAAATCTCCAACGATCTCCCGACTCATCTTATCAGAGAAACTCCGGCCGCGCTTCCACAGGTAAGCGAACTGCAAGTCGTGAGACATTTTTCTGGACTCTCAAGGAAGAATCATTCCGTTGATAGCGGATTCTACCCACTCGGTTCATGTACAATGAAATACAATCCGAAGATGAACGAAGAAGCTGCAGCGCTCCAGGGGTTCAGCCAGCTCCATCCATATCAGGAAGAAAATACGATACAGGGTGCTCTGGAGCTAATGTACAATCTTCAGAACTCCTTGTGTGAGATTACCGGAATGGACGCATTCTCGCTTCAGCCCGCCGCCGGTGCTCATGGAGAACTCGTGGGTATGCTTCTGGTTAAGAAATTCTTCCAGCTCAAAGGAGAACCTGCGAGAACTAAGATCATTGTTCCGGATTCTGCGCACGGCACAAATCCTGCTTCGGCAATGATGGCCGGGTACGAAGTCGTAGAAGTTCCTTCTAACAGAGAAGGAAGAGTCGATCTGACTAGTCTAAAGCTTCTGCTTGACAATACCGTGGCAGCCATAATGCTTACAAATCCAAATACTGTCGGTCTCTTTGAAAGAGATATATGCGAGATACAGAAGCTGGCTCATGACAATGGAACTCTTCTATACTATGATGGAGCGAATCTAAACGCAATAATGGGTTATGCAAGACCCGGAGATATGGGGTTTGACATTGTTCACTTGAACCTTCATAAGACATTCTCTACACCTCATGGTATGGGAGGTCCAGGAAGTGGTCCGGTAGGGGTGAAGAAAGAGTTGATGGAGCTCCTTCCGGTTCCGAGAGTCGATTTTGACGGAAGCAAGTATCTTCTGAAGTATGATCTTCCAGACTCCATAGGAAAAGTAAGAAGCTTCTATGGAAATTTCGGAGTACTTGTTAGAGCGTACGCCTATATAAAGACCATGGGTAGCGACGGACTGAAGAGAGCTAGCGAGATGGCCGTGCTCAACGCCAATTACCTGAAGTGCCTGCTGGAGAAGATGATTCCGGCAGCTTATTCTGAGATATGCAAACATGAATTCGTCTTGAAAGGATCGAGATTAGTAGCGGAATATGGCGTTAAAACTCTCGATGTTGCAAAGAGGCTTCTTGATTATGGCGTTCATCCGCCTACTATATACTTCCCGCTGATAGTCGATGAAGCGCTTATGATAGAACCTACCGAAACCGAGACAAAAGAGACTCTTGATTCTTTTGCAGCGGTCATTGCCAATATAATAGATGAAGCTAGAGAAGATCCTTCAATGCTAAAGTCAGCGCCAAACAATACAGTTGTTGGACGTCTCGATGAAGCAACAGCTTCGAGAAAGCCAAAGACAAAGTGGTTCTAGCTCTCTCCGGCTTGAAAGTTGGTAGATGCTATGATATTATAGTTCCAGCAGAGCAGGCGTAGCTTCAATCGGTCGAGCGCCGCCTTGGTAAGGCGGAGGTTATGAGTTCAAATCTCATCGCCTGCTCCAACTTTTTTTGGGAAACTGGACCTATATAGGTCCAGTTTTTTGTGTTATTGAATGACCGTTCTCTCGCAGGGCGTGTTTGGAATCTTGTAATGATCTATGTTAGAATAAAAACGTAACCTCTAGTGCACAAGAGTTCTATTGATGTTCATATTCCGATCGATCAGGCGGCGTTTTCTGATTGACTATTGTCTGTTAGTTCTGAAAGCTGTCTAGAGGTTATACATGGGTCTCTCCAGTCGCATTTCACTGGTAAGTGTACCTTGTTGACTTCTAGCTAGCCCATTTTACAGAGGTGAACCGATGTTTGATTTCTATTCAAAACCTAGAATAATACTGGTGGGTAGAAGCCAGAAAGATGCAAGAAGACTGATAGAAGCCTTTGATGATCGCTTCGATGTTAGATACGTTGAAGAGATCGCCGACGAGTTCAGCAGATTCGCCGATGCAATGATCTTCGATTACGTTAACGAGAGTATAATTTCTACTCTCAGGGCAGGCACAATACCTTTTCTCTGCCTTGTAGCAAGCGAGAAATCCGTTTCAAAATTCAACCTCCAGATAGGTGAATACCTTCTTAAAGGACCCGGTTATCTTCACTATCTTCCCGAGATCGTTTATTCTATGCTTGAAAAGCACAGACTTCAGAAGACTCTTGATTTTGAACGCGAAAAGTACATGGGTCTTGTGAACAGCATGGGCTGTGGAATGTTGATAATCCGAAAACGCGATGGAAATGTCATCTTCTCTAACAGTGTTGCACAGAGACTTCTCGGCTATGAAGAGCCAGAGATCGAAAAGATCAGGTTGCAGGATCTGGTATACGATGAGCCGTTTGTTCTAAATCTTGTGCTCGAAAGGGAAGAGGCTGATACAGACAGAGAAATCGTTATGCTTGCAAGGAATGGAGGAAAGTTATATGTGATCTTCAACACTTCGGAGATGCTATACGGTGCCGAACGTGTGGTCCAGTTCACATTTATGGACATATCCAGGCAGAAGCGTGACAGAGAAGAATTGATCTTCCAGTGGCGCTTTCTCGACAATGCTGAGGAGATCGCTATTGCGGTTGACGATAGGGGAAGGATCGTATATCTGAATCGCTTTGCCGCTGAGATTCACGGTTACGATAGAGAAGAGATGCTTGGTAACAGCCTGGAGAGCTATCTTGTTCGCAACGATGAAGAGGCAAAAGACCGCCAATTCGCTATTATGCGCGCTGGTAAATGGAAGGGCAGACAAACTCACCGCAAAAGAGACGGATCAACTTTTACTCTTGAGTGTAAGAGAAGCGTTCTACGTGTCGACGACGATATATACGAACTTGTAATAGGAATGGACCTGACAGAGAGCTTAGAACTCCAGAAGAAGTTCAGGCTTCATTCTCTCTTGCTAAA
>LVBU01000433.1 GCA_001603185.1 Thermotogales bacterium Thermo_02
ATCTGGATCCTAAATGCTAATGCCGAAGTGAGCTTTCTTTCTCTCCTAATAGTGACCCTCTCGGGGGCTATTCTTGGTGTAGTCTTTACGGCACTTATCAGGAAATTCTTCATTGAAAGGGAGAAGCTTCCCTTTCCGATGGGTATCGCTTCATTTGAAACTGTAGTCGCAGGCGATAAGGGCGGAAAGAAGGCTAGATTTCTCTTCTCTACAATGGGAATAACCGCGATTTTTGTCGCAGTAAGAGACTGGTTCGGTTTGATACCTTCAGCCCTTTCTTCGGGATGGCTCTACGCAAGAAATATCTTTTTCGGTGTCTGGGTCTCTCCGATGGCTATCGGGATCGGCTATCTCATAGGTCCCCTCTTCACAGGTGTATGGTTTCTCGGGGCGGCCCTCAGTTACTTCTTCATCATACCGGTCGGAGTCGGTATGGGCTGGTTTCCAGACGTTTCAAGTGCGACAGCCTTCAAGAACAGTTTAGGTATCGGCCTCATGGTCGGAACGGGAATCGGAATACTCTTGAAAGGAATCGTCCCTAGAGCCCGGGAAATCTACGGACCCATATTCAGACCCGAGAAGAGTGTGGGTTCGAGATTTGCTAGATGGATACCGATTGTCTTTGCGGCAGTCGCTGTCTTCCTGACAGTTCTCACTGATATGACCTTAATCCCGGCGCTTCTAACGATAGTCGGTGTGTGGCTGACAACCGCCATGGCCGCCTCAATAACAGGACAGTCCGGTATCAATCCGATGGAGATATTCGGCATAATAGTCCTTCTGGCGATCAGAGTGGTAGCCAACCTGGGGACTATTGAGGCCTTCTTCATAGCCGGTGTCGTCGCCGTCGCCTGTGGACTGGCTGGAGATGTCCTCAACGACTTCAAATCAGGCTATCTACTGAAGACGAATCCGCGGGCGCAAATCGTCGCCGAAGCAGTCGGCGGCATCATTGGAGCGGTAGTCTCGGTTATAGCTCTGTTTGTAATGTTCAGAGCCTACGGCGCTTTTGGTCCGGGAACGGATCTGCCCGCGCCCCAGGCCTACGCTGTATCCACTATGGTTGGAGGACTGCCCAACACTCCCGCATTCCTCTTCGGACTGATGACCGGGATAATCATCTATCTGTTGAAGCTACCGGGAATGACGCTCGGTATAGGTCTATATCTGCCGATGGAGATCTCCCTTGCGGCCTTTATAGGTGGTATTCTCAGCCTCATGACAAGAAAGCTACGACCCTCTTCAAAGGAGAAGGGACTGATTATCTCATCGGGTCTTCTTGGCGGAGAGGGAATTACAGGGGTTATAATAGCAATTATCAGGGTCTTCACGGCCAGCTAAGTGTCCGTCTAGATCGTAGGAGTCTGTTTCTTGAAAAGGGATTATTCTTCATTTCGAGCCATACACAACAGCAAGAGTCTGTCCTGGCAGTGGCTTCTGGCCGGGGTGATAATCGGTATACTTGGATTCGCAGTCGTCTCTGCTTCCAAGCACAGGGCAGAAACGCCTTACTATAATACCCAGATAGAGGCGGCTAGTCTCATGAAAGAAGCTACTAAAGAGCTGGCTGGATATAGAGTATCTATCGGAATCGAGATAGACCCCGTTCTCGACCCGAACGGAACGGGCCTCATAGGACCGGAATTTACCGAGCTCACAACAACGCTTGGAAATATCGAAGCAAAGAGGACCTCAAGCAGCCCAGACTTTGCTGCCCTCTTAGTGCGGTTCTTCAACGAACTGGGATTGAAGAGAGGGGATTATGTGGCTATCGGCGCGAGCGGCTCCTTCCCGTCTCTTATTCTCGCGACTCTCTGCGCTTGTGAAGTCATGGGACTCGAACCGCTGCTGGTCTACTCGATCGGCGCTTCTGAACACGGCGCAACGCACCCTTCCTTCACGTTTGTTCAAATGCTGCAACGACTCGTCGAGGTCGGATTGCTCAGGGATAGTCTCATAGCTGTCTCGCTTGGCGGTAACAAAGATAGGGCTTCGGGCATGTTTTTTCCCAATTCACTCGAGACCATGAAGGAAATCGCTCTGTCAAGCGGAAAACACTTCATATTCGCGGAGAATCTTGAGACAAGCATACAAGAGAGATTAGAGCTCTACCAGTCTTATGCTGAAGGATTACCAAAGGTCTTTGTCAATATCGGCGGTGCGAGTCCGAACTTCGGCGACAGTGCGCTTGCCCTGGCACTTGAAAACGGTCTTCTGACATCTTTCAAGGTGATACCGAATACAATCGACAGAGGGCTGATATTCGAGTACGCAGATCTTGGAGTGCCGGTCATACACCTTTTGAACATCCGCGACCTTGCTCTCAAGAACGGCATACCCATCGATCCCGTGCCTCTACCCGAACCCGGCAGAAGCGGAGTGTACTATATGGACAGCTATTCATTGTCTCTGACGTTGGTTTTCATAGCTCTCATGGCGCTGATTATTTTCAGAGGAAAGCCGGTGAAGAGGTCAAATACCCCACGGCTAAAGCCGTGAGCTTGTAAAAGCTCTATTTGATTAGCCTGAGTGCTTCGAGCACTACGTTATCGGCAAATGTATAGGCAC
>LVBU01000434.1 GCA_001603185.1 Thermotogales bacterium Thermo_02
ATGTGTAAATCATCTTTACAAGTTTTATGGAAATCGGCAGACTTAACAGAGGTAAAAAAACAAACAAGATTTTTTTGAAAGTAAAGTAAACAACAAACAAAATTAAATATGATACAAAGAGGAATACCGTATATTGAATTCTGCTGAAACGTTCTCCGAATATTACAGCTAAAGTATTTTTGCCGTTGGATCTATCTTCTTCGCGGTCGCGGTAATTATTTACAACAAGAATATTTGTGATTAAAGCGCCCACCGGAATTGATGCCCAGAAAGACATCCACGAAAACTCATGCGCTTGAACAAAATAAGTTCCAACTGTTCCTATAAAACCGAAAAATAAAAATGCGGCAACATCACCAAGACCATTATAGGCAAGCGGCAGAGGTCCGGCGGTATATGCTAATCCCGCGGCAATTGATACTACTCCAATTAAAAAAACAATCCATCCTCCAGTATAAACAAGGTATAATCCTAAAATAAAACTCAAACCAAAAGTAATGGCGGTTCCTATTTTCATTTCGTTTATTGAGAGCAAGCCGGATGCGGCTGCGCGCTGCGGGCCAAGCCGGTCGTGTTTATCTGTTCCGTGAATAAAATCAAAAAGATCATTCGAAAAATTTGTGCCTATTTGAATTAATATCGAACAGAGCAAAGCAATCAAAGCCGCTGTTGTGTTGAATGTTCCATCGTGAATAGCGATAGATGTGCCAACGATAACCGGAACAACGGCAGCCAATAAAGTGCGTGGACGGCTCGCGAGTATCCACGCGTCTAATTTCGAAATTGTATGTGTTTGTATCATGATTCTACGGCACCCTGGGGAATTTTGAAAAATCGGGTTTGCGCTTTTCGTTGTACGCGTTTTTGCCTTCCTGTGCTTCTTCACTCATGTAATAAAGTAAAGTCGCGTTGCCTGCAAGTTCTTGTATTCCAGCTTGACCGTCGAGTTCGGCGTTGAAGGCGGATTTAAGTAAACGAATTGAAAGCGGACTTTTTTCCAAAATTTCTTTAGCCCATTGAACGCCCTCGGCTTCTAGTTGTTCAACAGGAACAACTTTATTTACCAATCCCATTTCGTAAGCTTCAGCAGCATTGTATTGACGGCACAAATACCAAATTTCCCGCGCCCGTTTCTGGCCTACTAGTCTAGCAAGATAACTGGCACCGAATCCGCCGTCGAAACTTCCGACCTTAGGGCCGGTTTGCCCGAACACAGCGTTATTGGCAGCGATTGTTAAATCGCAAACTACATGAAGAACATGGCCGCCGCCAATTGCGTATCCGGCAACAAGAGCAATTACAGGTTTGGGAATACTGCGTATTTGTTTTTGAACATCGAGTATGTTTAATCTCGGAACACCATCCTTGCCAACATAACCTTTATCGCCGCGGATCGATTGATCACCGCCTGAGCAGAAAGCGTATTTACCGTCTTTAGCGGGACCTGCTCCAGTTAGTAAAATTACGCCGATGTCACTGTCTTCGCGTGCGTCCGCAAACGCATCGTAAAGTTCGAGTGTTGTTTCAGGTCGGAAAGCATTTCTTTTTTCGGGACGGTTAATCGTGATCTTCGCGATACCATCCATCTTTTCATAAATTATATCTTGGTACTCTTTTGCTTTTATCCAATTAAAATTCATTGTCATCCTTTAGAGAATTCAGAAAATCTACAAC
>LVBU01000435.1 GCA_001603185.1 Thermotogales bacterium Thermo_02
ATATAGAGTATATACTACATTCTGTCTGCTTCCCTATGCAATGAAGAGATTCTCTCGAAGCGAGTGTTTTCTGTCTCGGCTGACCGTCAAGTTCTCATAGTGATGAGCCAGATTCTACGGGTGATTTGAGAGGGCCTTTCACTAGAACAATAGTATCTATCGGGACTATAATTTCATGGAAGCTCATTCTCTGATCTGCGATGCGGAGGTGTTGTTATGAAGAGATACGTACTTTTCGCCATCGTCCTCTCTTTCTTTTCTGCCGTTATCTTTTCGAACATAGTTGAAGTAGCAAAGGTTTTCGAAATAGACAGACCTAATGACGGAGATCTCGTGGTCCTGAACAGTGGTGAAGAACTGAGAGGAAAAGTAAAGAACGAAAGCTTCTCCATCAGAACGAACTATTCATCCGTTAGCCTGGATAGCGGGTTTATAGCCGGAATAGAGCTAGAAAGACAGGACATCTCTTTAGAGAGGATTGTCGCGATCAACGGAAATCGCTTTTCGGGATTTATTGATGATGAAGCAATACTTATGGAGCTTTCAGATGGAAGATTGTTGACCATAAGACGGGAGAGAATTCGTAAAGTAATCTTCGGAATCGATAGAGACCGGGAGGCATTACCGGATCCGGGACAACTGATAAAGCTCAAGAACGGAGACTTCTTTCATGCTACCGTTCTGAACGAAGCGGTCTCTATCTCTACAGGCTACGGAAAGATACTTCTGAATTCCGATACGACAGAGTATATTGAGATCCCGGAGGGAGGGTCTCCGGTAGTAACGGCGTTCTCTAGAAGTGGTGAGAGCCTCCGGGGTATCCTCGAACCGGAAGACATTATGGTGGTTCTGGATACAGGTGCAACGGTAAACCTCTTCTTCAGCAGAATAGCAGAACTTTACTTTGTCAGGGGAGTTATACCCGATACAGCTGAACCAGTATTTGATATACCGGACAGGATGGTTCTTGTGAAGAAAGGTAGCTTCGTTATGGGAGATTCCAAAGGTGACGGAGATTACGACGAGAGACCAGCCCACAAAGTCACATTGACTTATGACTTCCTGATTGGGAAATACGAGACGACCGCCTCGGAGTTTGACAAATTCGTTCGTGAGACAGGCAGAGAAACGGAAAAGCACTTTACTGGTGGGCCAGATCTTCCCGCGGTCTATGTGAGCTGGTGGGATGCCATAAGCTACTGTAACTGGTTGAGTGAGAAAGAGGGCCTATCAAGGGCTTACAACGATGGGGGAAACCTCGTCGATGAATCTGGAGTAGTCACTACCGATCCCTCAAAGGCTGTAGGATACAGATTGCCAACTGAGGCCGAGTGGGAGTTTGCCGCAAGAGGTGGTATTGCCAGCAAGGGATTTGTCTATGCTGGCAGCGACATTCTCGATGACATAGCCTGGTATGTTCACAACTCTGGAAATAGGGTAAGGGAGGTCGGTAATAAGCTACCAAACGAACTCGGTATCTATGATATGAGTGGAAACGTGTATGAGTGGTGCAGTGATTGGTGGTATGAATATGAAGACACGCCGGTAGTGAATCCGTATGGATATATGACTTCTCATGGAAGAATCCTGCGTGGCGGAAGCTGGTTCGACAGCGAAAGATATGCAAGAGTAACCGACAGGTTCTACTACTCCTCAACAAACTCCTATGGCAACCTCGGATTCAGGATTGCCAGAACGGTAAGGTAATCGAATATCGAGATACCTTTCGGTTCTTCAAACGGCTCTGGAAATCGACGGAATTCTCAGCCGGGATACCTGTCGCTTATGTAGTCTTTAAGTACCCGGTTCTCGTATTCCAGTTCGGTCTGCTGCAATTTTAGAAGGTCTCCGATTGAGATAACTCCAACAAGCGTGCCGTCTTCCAGAACAGGCAAATGTCTGATTCTGTTAGTGGTCATAACGTTGATAGCATATTGCACATCGTCCTGGGGCTGTCCGTAGATAATTTCCTGGGTCATGACCTTCTCAATCGCAGTCTTATGATAGTCAAGGTCATTGAGGCAGACTCTTCTCATAAGATCCCTCTCGGTGAAGATACCGATCTGTCTCTTTCCATCCATAACCATAACTGAACCGATTCCCTTTTCTACCATAATACGGATTGCGTCAAAGACGCTTGCCCCAATATCTACAGAGAAAACCTCTGTTCCTTTGGATTTGAGGATTTCGATCAGTTTCATCCTAATCACCTCCTCGTGAAAGAGTATAGCTTTACTCGACAACTACATTTATCGCAAAGATCTCTACCGGCTGCACACTTTCCCACGGACGCCTGAGCGAAAAGACGATAACACTTTCGCCAGGTTCTGTGGCTCTGAAGAACCACTGAATTTCGTAAGGAACGCCCGACATCACATCTTCTCTTTCGCTTGCGTGTAATCTGTGTCTGTAGACGGGAGCGATGACGGCAGGATTAAGGACGGTGACGTCCCAGATGTAACCTGTGCTTCCGTTCTCTTCTAGCACGAAGCTGGCAAGATCTCCCTGTGCAAGCTTATTGGTAGTTTTGTCCAGTTTTACGGAAGGCGGAGTCGAAGACTCCCACAGGAGTGAAGAGATGAGCATGTCCGGAACATATTCACGGAGAATCTCTTCGAAGCTTCCGTCTCGTTTCATGTCGTCCAGAGCGGTCTGAAGACGTAGAACAAGCTCTTCATCGGTACCTGTGGATGCGGCTATGTAGAAGTAGTTTGTCTGGATCTCCAGAGACCTCTTCAAGTCGCGTGTATCGTAACCGGCATTCTTGATGATACTTTCGACTGTGAGGTCTGTAAAAATCCCAAGTAAGGCCTTCCCTGTCATTAGCTGTCTTGCAGTTTCCAGAGGATCGATGGAGCTTATCAGGTTGGTAAAACCTAGTTCCTTGAGTAACTGCTCCGTCCACCAGTCTGTAGTAGTTGCGATCGAAGGTATCTCCTTAGCTTTTGAAATATCTGCAGGGAGCAAGAGATTAGAATCGATACGACCGTAAAGGTATGCTGTGTTCTTTCCCACCGGGCCAATCCATTCAAAGAGTGATTCACGGGACTCTGTCCTGTCCATACTGAACAGAAGCACGTTAGGTAAGTTGAGGGCTATGTCGTAGCCGATCGACCACGGTACAACAAGCAATTCTCCAGAGATATCGTTCCTCTTCATCAGCTCTCTGACGATATCTGTTACGAAGCCGGAAACCTCTCCGTCTTCACCGACAAAAGTCACCGGAGGATACTCCTCTGTGAGGAACGTGTATATACCGGGTACCGGGTGATCGGGCAACCATTTGCTGTAAAGATCTGAGAAGCGCCCTGATTGCTTCAGACCATCAAGCGCCTCTTGCCATCTTTCAATATCGTCTGCTTTAACACCTCTGGAAAAGCCGATATATGTCATATCTAAATCCACGAGTACCGTAGGGATTGGTTTCATAGAGTCTGATTCATCCTTGAGCAGGTGCGTTAGAACGATCGAATTGAACGGGGCCAGATCTATCAATCCATCGAAGAGCGATTTCAATAGCTGCTTTTCATTTTCATATACCACGAGATTTTCGAATCCATAGCTCTGGAGGAGCTGCTGAGAGTAATAGTCTTTGACCACACCGATTTTGCCCACACTCTTTGCGTCTTCCATAGTTGTTACCGTATCTGCGGTATTCTCCAGACCGTAAAGGTATGTGGTGTTAATCGCTATCGGCCCAACCCAGTTGAAGAGAGGTTTTCTGGCCGATGTGAAAACGAGGGTCGGCAAGGCATAAGCCCCTTCGCTCTGAAGCCTGGCGAATCCCTCTTCGAAAGGCGTTGCTATCATCTCCATGGGAAGGCCGGTCTCTTCGGAGATTAAGTTCAGAAGATCTACCGCCAGCCCCTTCAACTCTCCATTATCTTCGTAGCTGAATGGATTGTAGGAGGGATTGACAAGAACGGTAACACTCTGTGCAGCAATCTGAGAGGAGAAAAGAACCAACAGTAAGGTCAGCAAGAATCCGAACCTGGCAATACCTATTTTCATGCGTCTTACCCCCTTGAACACTGAATGAATAGACTATAGCACATAGAAAAACGGAGAGATGCCAACTAGAAGAGCCTGTTTCTCTAATCTTTGCATTGCCTCGCAAAGGCCTTATGCAAGTCAGGCTGTCAATCTCTGCGACGACTGTTTCTCCTGCTTTTCCTTTATATTTTTTGAGATATTATCTTAATATATCTTGTTTCAGGAGGCCATTGAATGAAGAAGGGTTTCTCGCTCGTTGAACTCCTAATAGTGCTTGCAGTAATCGCTGCCCTCGTCTCCTCTGTAACGATGTTCGCAGGAAATGCCATCAAGAAGGCAAAGGCCACAACGATAGCCAGAAATCTGAAGAGTATCTCCCTTGCAGCTCAGAAGAGACTGCTAATTGAAGGGCCGGACTTCTTCAGGAATCTTCCAAGTGGAACCGGTATTAAAAGCCTGATGAAGGACGTAACGGAAGGCTACAGTCTTTATGTTCTCATCAAGCGCAGCGGTGAAGTGAATACCACGGCGATGTATACAACTACCGGAGTAGATACAGAGTTAGTCTGTGAAATGCTTCCCGATGCCTTTGTGGCAGAGAATGACGAGAAATACACACTTCTGAATGGCGATTACTTCTGCGTTATTCGCTGGGACAAGAAGTTGTCTGCAGAAGGGTTCATTAACTCCGGGTCGACAGTCACATACGTTCCTAAAGACTTTCTCTGTCAGACTCAGAGCTTCAGTATATACTGACCGGCAAGGGCGACTACATAGCTATACAGAAAAAGGCCGTGAACTTCAGTAGTCCACGGCCTGCATATATCCTTTCTCAAAGGGCGAGTTTGTAGATCTCTCTCACGTCTTCTCTGTTGAGTTTCACAAAGTTTCCAAGGGGACCTCTTTCCGTTGCCTTGGAAGCCATCTCTTCGAACCTGTCTGAAGAGATGCCCGCTTCAGTCAAAGTTACGGGAATACCGAGGCTCGAGAAGAAACTCTTCGTCTTTTCGATTCCTTCGAGAGCCGTCCTTTCTAGATTTCTAAAGTCCGGTTCAACGTTCCAGACCCTGCTGGCGAACTGAGCGAATCTTTTGACATCATGTTTATAGACGTATTTCATCCAGGCGGACCAGATAATCGCAAGACCACCACCGTGGGCAATATCGTATATGGCGCTCAATTCGTGTTCTATACCGTGAGTTGCCCAGTCGGCGAGCCTTCCGGTTCCGAGGAGATCGTTATGCGCTATTGTCGATGCCCACATTATCTCCGCTCTCGCATCATAGTTTTCCGGTTCCTTAAGTGCAATCGGTGTGTTAACAATCATCGTTCTCAATGTCGCTTCGCAGAGTCTGTCTGTGAAGTCCACTTCCTTGGCGTTCGTAAAGTATCTCTCCAGCACGTGGGACATAATATCTACCGCACCGACGGCAGTCTGATAGGCCGGAAGCGTAAAAGTGAGTTCGGGATTCATTACCGCGAATACAGGCCTCATACAGACGCTGTTCGCGGCCCTCTTGTAGAGACCGTCTTCGTTTGTGATGACGGAACCGCCGCTGGATTCGCTGCCTGCGGCCGGTATCGTAAGAACCACACCTAAGGGAAGCATCTTTTCCACCTGTCTACCTTTGTAGAAGTCCCAAACATCGCCTTCATAGGGAACACCGATACCTATCGCCTTTGCCGAATCGATAACACTGCCTCCGCCAACGGCGAGTATCGCTTCGATTTTGTGTTTTCTGCAGAGATCGATCCCTTCCCTGACCAGAGATAGCCTGGGATTAGGCTTAACCCCTCCAAGTTCTATAGCTTCTACGCCGGCCTCTGAAAGGCTCTTTATTATCCTGTCATAGAGGCCCGTTCTCTTAATGCTGCCTCCACCGTAGTGAAGAAGTACCTTTTTCGAGTACTTCGATAGCTCTCTTCCCGTACGATCTTCAGTTCCCTTTCCAAAGATTATCTTTGTGGCATTGTGAAAGACAAAGTCAAGCATCTAATCACTCCTCTAATAAGCTATTTGAATACTGCTCTAAGAAACGCTTTGTGGAGCCCCTTCTTCGGGCAGAGGTGATTTCTAATATTTCGGGAAGAGCTCTCTCGATGATTCTCGCCGTCGCTCCCCATACGACGAAACCCGGAAACCTATACCGGATCGTCACTTTTCCGGTGGGCATGACTATCTCTTCTATGGCTGCCGATTTCAGAGCTTCAACGGATAGAAAGATTATGTCCTCGACTTCGGACCTGTTGAGTCTGAACACAGGCCGATCTATGAATCCAAGAAAGGGTACTATAGACTTACCGGACGTGACGGTCGTAGTTGTGTTCAGCGGATAGACTTCTTCCTTGCTCGAAAGTTCCGCCCCTATCTCTTCTCTGGCCTCCCGCACGGCACATTCGAGAAGAGTCTCCCCGTCTTCGCGGTGTCCTCCGGGAAAGCTTATTTGGCCCGGGTGGCTTATTCTGCGCGATCTTCTCGTGAGAAGAAGGTAGTCCTTGCCGCAAATATCGACGACCGGTACCAGTACAGCGGTCTTTCCATTTTCGTAGCTCAAATTTCCACCTCTACTTTTCTTCT
>LVBU01000436.1 GCA_001603185.1 Thermotogales bacterium Thermo_02
CTCTTACGAATCCTTATCGGTCCTGAGATTGCCAGTGTAGAGCCTACCCTGAAACATTCTTGAGAATTCCGTCCACAAGTCACCGGACGGAGTGCCCGAGACGAGACTGTCAAAGTGATCGAGTTTGGCATCTAGATTGTCGCAATGATGGATTATCAGAGCTTCTCTAGTCTTCGGAGCCACGGGCGAGCCGAACTGGAGCTCTCCGTGGTGACTGAGAACAATGTGCAGCAATTCGCTGGCGAGAAGTTCAGGAAATCCGTCTATTGCGCCGATTTCCCTATCTATAAGCCTGACTCCGATAGCTATATGGTCTTCGAGCTGTCCGATGTCGGTATAGTCGAACGAGTAGTCATCTCTGGAATAGGTTTTCATCTTTCCCAGATCATGAAGAAGAGAGGCGGCTACTATCAGATTCCTGTCAATAGAGTCTTTTGACGGACTGATTTCGTATATTGCAAGGGCATACTTCGCGACATTTAGGCTGTGCTTGGCCAGTCCTCCGATAAGCGCGTGATGATAGACTTTCGCGGCGGGTGCCTCGAAGAACTCTCCGCAGGAACCATTATTACCTATTAGACGCTCGAGAAGCTTCCGGAGAAAAGCATTTTCCACAGTCTCGATCATCTCCGATACTTCGGCCTTGACCTTTTCAATGTCGGGAATAATCGGCAAAAGCTGGGCAGTTGAACCGGCGCTGTAGGCTTCCATCTCTTCTATAGAGAAGTTCTTCTTAATTTTCAGGCTGATACCGAACTTCTCATCGTAAAGGTAATCTGCGAGCGCTATATACCCGGGGCGTGGTTCAAGCAAGCCCGGTTCGCTTATCCATACTTTTGCCTCCACGCGCTTCTTTGAATCTCCAAGAGTGCAATCGTAGTAAGGTCCACGGCTGCCTTCGGTCTTCTTGGCCGAGAAGATGAAGAAGAAGCCCTGCTTCGAATTGAGAAAGTTCTCCACTTTGTTGAAGAGAGAGTTGAATGCCTGTAGAATCTCCGACAACGTCGGGTATTCGTCGTGCTTTCCCTTAATCATGAGAAAACCACTTCCTTTCAAGAGAATTGTAGCACACAGTATTCGCCTGCGATTACGAAGTCTGAGCGAATCGGCTTTTCGATATAGTAGAATAATATTTACTACACGGGCAAGAAACGGGAGGTGTATTCGTGAAAAGATTACTACTCATGCTTATTGTTTTGGCGACGGCTCTTGTTCTGTTGGGTTATGCGCCAAAAGTGGAAGTGCTTAAGGACCGCGTTGTTGCGGACAGAGGTTATCTCATAGATCTGGGCGGCATCTATCTCATGTACGCGGCCGGTTCTCCATACGAAATCGGCGTTCAACAGGCTCTGCTGCTGGAGCATCTGAATCCCGATAGCGAAGGAGAAGAGCTTCAAAAGCTTGATCCGTTCCTTCAGAAGCATGAAGGCTTCTCCGCACTTGAGTGGGCATTCAAAAGGTTCTACTTCGACGCGAAGATGGGGCTGGAGATCGTACGCAACATTCCTCAGGAGTATCTCGAAGAGATCAGGGGCTATGCAGACACAATGGCTCCCGGTAACAGAGAAGTCTTTCAGTCACTCATAAGGAGCAACGCCTTTCAGGAACTCGCCTTTCTCGGCTGCACTTCCTTCGCCGCTTGGGGAGAGAGCACGGAAGACGGCAGGATGCTTCATGCCAGAAACCTTGATTTTACGGGACTTGGCGCGCTCGCCGATTTTGCTTTCATCTCTATAATAGAACCGGATAACGGGTATCCCTTCGCCGCTGTTCAGTATCCTACCCAGGTAGGTCTTCTGCACGGTATGAATAGTCAGGGAATCACCGTAAGCGTCGATTATTCTATCGCGACGAGTCAGAGCATAATGCTCGACGGTATCAGCTGGCCATTCCTTATCAGAAGGATAGTCCAGTACGCCTCGACTATCGACGAGGCCATCGAGATAATAAAGTCGTCACCCGGGACGATCGGTCTTCTCATACTGATATCCGATGCGAAGACAAATCGCGCGGCAGTTGTCGAGGTAAACGCCAGCGAATACACAGTCCGTGAAGGCAGGGATTACATATTCGCCGCTAACAGATATCTGTCCGACTTCATGAAGAACTTTCAGGCCCCAATATATACTGGCTCTTACTTACGAGAAAATCGGTTGCAGGAACTCTTGCTTAGAAACAAGGGCTCCATAACTCCCGCGATAATGGCATCATTCCTGCGCGATAAGTATGAGCCGGGGAGTGCGGATTACAACAACTTCGAATGGGCTATAGATGTCCCCGGATCGGTAGTCAGCATAGTCTTCGACCCGTCGAACTCTACAATCTATGCGAGCAGGATTAAGGACTGGATACCGGCGCCCGACAACACTCTTCACGCTGTCAGTCTCGAAAGGGCGCTTGCCGGAGAAGATCCTCAACTTAGAGAAAAAGACATACTCCCACCCGAGAGGGACGGCTATACTCTGGCCTGGCTTGAGATGGCGCGCTCGCTCATGGAAAGGGAAAGAGGAAATTACGATGAAGCATCTGCAAGGATCGACGGAGTTCTGGAACTTTACCCGCAAGCGGCGGCTGTCCTTAAAGAAAGCGCCACTTACGACATAATGTTCGGCGACTTTGAGAAAGCACGGACGAAATACCAGATGATTGCGGAAAATCCGGAAGCTAAAGCACAGACGAGGAGAGAGGCCCTGGTGTATCTTGGCGCGCTTCAAGATATCGACGGACATCGCGGCCAGGCACTCGCTTACTACCGGCAGGCCCTGCAACTGAAAGTCGATGAAATCGAATATTTCTATGACAACAGCCCCGTCGACAGATACCACTCGCTGGCAATGCTCGGAATGAAGACCGCCCTGAGTATAGAGAAGGGACCGTCGGATCTATACGGACTTACCGGCAACCTTCCGATTGTTAGGGAGCTGTTCGATCTCGAAAGGCTTCGTGAATTGCCGGCACCCTTATCCGCGCAGTTTGCGGGAAAGAACGTTGGCGCCGTCAGATATCTCGGCATCCACAAAACCGATCCGAAGGTACTGAAGGATGTTCTAAGAATTGATCCGGGAGACACATTCAATCCGGATAAACTGAAGATAGCCGAGCTTAAGCTCAGGGGTTTGGGTGCGCTTCAAAGTCAGAGGCTTACAGTCTCTCCCGCGCCCGACGATAAAGTCGATGTTATTTTGAGAATAAGCGAAGGCTTCGGTCTGTATCTCGATCCGGTCGAGCATATCATTAATACGGCTATCGGGCTGCTTCTGGAGAAAAAGATAACAGTCGGTTATTATAACACCTTTGGAAAGCTTGCGAACGTCAGGGCCTTCCTTTCGTGGGGTCCGACAAAGGAAAAGGGGTTTGGAATTTCCCTGCCAATAGCTGGCCTGCCGTCAAACTTCTCATACAGAAACTATCTTAAGATCGAAGATGTCACCTGGGGAAAGTACGACGGATCGAAGTACACTCTAAAAAAGAATGAAATCACTGCAGGACTGGCATTTTATCTCACGTCGAAAGACGTATTCACAATTGGGATGACCTATACAAACGACACGGTAAAAGAGCTCGACGCGAAGGGGGGCCTCTCGGTAGTCTACGGAAACTATCTCAACCCTTCCCTCACCTATACGAGGACGTGGCCATCGCTTCATGCCATGCTCCCTTACAGGATAAAACTATCGGCTAACGCCTCTATTCTCTGGGAGTTCATAACTAAGATCCACTACCGGACCTCGGCGAGATTGGAGGCTATACTCACGCCCATAGATGGATTCACGGTAAAACCCTATGCCGCCTTTGGAGCCGTTAGCCCCGACACTCCCTTCGAGTACTGGCTGAACACAGGCAGTTATCCTTCGTTTGCGGGAGCGACGGGAAAGATGTCTGTACAAAAGGTCGCGTACACCGGGGTGGAGTTCAGACTACAGTTCTCTTCGGGAATCTTTGGATTATTCCTTATAGATTTTGGAAAGGCATGGCAGGACTCGACCGACTGGAGTTTCGCAGGACCAATTATGGACATAGGCATCGGAGGAGGATACAGACTTGGTAGCGAAGGGGCCTTCAAGGCTATCTTCCTGTTTGATCCTCTGAACTTGAAAACGAACTTCTTTATCGGTGTGACTGCCAATTACTGACGGGCAGAAGGAGAGTGGAGAGTTGTGAATAATCGCCAGTCGCCTTCGGCGGTCAGTATCGCTTCGTGATACCAGTACGACTGCGTCGCGCCAGTTCCGCTTCACGGGCCGTAAGAGCCGTTGTAGGTTGTGCGTTGTGGGTTGTGGCCAAGAACCTACGTGAAAGAGCTGGATTCTGAGTCTAGCTCAGACGGATTTAGGTGTTCTTCACCAATCACGAATCACTAATCACCAAACACCGCTCTTCTGACCAAGAGCCTTGACGCGAAGCGTCGGAACGAAGAACCACTCTCCTTGCTCCGGAACAACGGGATCTCGTTCCTCCGGCGGGATGTTCTTCCCGCTTTTCTTGTTCTTACCAGACCCTAGACCCCAAACCCCACACCCGGTTCTTCAATCACCCCTTATCGCCAGCCACTAAACACCTCTTCTACGCTCCTGTCCTGATAACGGGGAAGTAGAGGTCTAGCTGAACATTCGATTCATTGAACCAGTCCGGTGAGGTTATCTCTTCCAGGCACTGGTGGCTTCCACACTCGTAATCCCGACTCTCTTTGATCCATTCAGAAAGACTCCTCCAGTTCTCGCCTATGTTGTGAAGGCCAGTGTTGATTACAGCATACAATCCCCCGGAGAAGTCTTTTGTTCCTACCAGCTCCGACGGTTCCGTTTCCTGCGGCACGGTCAGCCAGACTTCATAGCCATACTCTTCACTTCCCACTGAAGGCGATGGATTGTTGAACCCGAAGTTTCTAGTTGACCAGAGATCCAGCAGACCCTCTTTCGAGGCCCATTCCTCCATCACTCTCAACGCGTCATGTTCCGGACTCTTTCCTACGGCCCTGTAGTAAGCGACCCTGCAGGACTTCAGCTTAATTATCCTTACGTCCAAACCCTTTCTGAACTCTGCCATTTTCATGACCTCCTCAATTGACGATGTATGCGATTCGACTCCGCTCTCCTCTTTCCGATCAGACACTATATCTGAAAGCGCTGCGTGCTCTTCGCTGTCGAGCCGCATAAGAAGCTTTTCTATTCTATCTCTCTCGCGTTTGACGGAGTTCTGCTGATAGAATAAAGCTTTAACTCTGTCGATCAGAATAGTCTTCAGTTTTTCCATGCTACCGGTCGAAAAAACCGCAACTATTTCCTTCATAGACAACCCTAATCCTTTGAGAAAGAGTATTTCCTCAAGTCGCTTCAAAGAGGCTCTGTCGTAGTAACGGTACTGAGATTCCTCATGACGAATACTACTTAAAAGGCCGATCTCCTCGTAGTATCTCAGAGTCCTGCAGGACACGTTGAAAGTGGAGGCAACCTCGCCGATCTTCTTCACTCAAATCACCACCCTGACTGATTAGCTCGTATCGACAAATGAGATTATACGCTTTGACGTAACGTGAGAGTCAAGCGCGGATTTTCAAGCTCACGCAAGAAAAAAAGGGTCACAGACTGATCCTTTCTGTGACCCGGTGTTTCAGATTTCCACTGGTGCCGAAGCCGTTCGAATCGAAGGGTGCAGGATACTCTGATTATGAGAGGTATTTGAAGACTCTGACAATGCTGTTTGTCTCATCAGTAGCTCTGAAGAGCATAATCGTTGGTTTTAGTCCCACTGAAGGATCCATGATGCTCAGCCTTGTCGCTCCGATATGACACTCTCCAAACTCGCATAGATCATAGTACATGACTTCACAGATACCACTGCTGCATTCCCAGTAAGTTAGCAGATCAACGATTTCATCGATCTCAATAGAATCGGTCTCGTGAGTCGCAACAGCTCCGAGAATAGTGACTTCGTGAGTATCGGCTTCCTCTACACCTGCCGCTGTCCACACCTGGACTTCCTCCTTCAGAGCCTCAATACTCTTGCAAGTCTTCTTCGATTCCAGAGAGTATATAAACTCTACAAGAGTGTCGTCGTCAAGATCCTTGAGGTTCACCAGAAACTGAGTCGAACCAAAGCCCATTCCAACAACTACCATAATAACCGCAAGTGCCAGTACCATCCTTTTCATCCCTCATCACTCCTTAATCTCATCTTCCTCCTTCTGGAGGTTCAACTTTTACAGAGCTATTCTAGAAAATCGATTTGGGAGTATTGCCGCGCAATTGTGTAGAACTTCGGAAATCGTTCTCTTCTTTGTGACATAATATGATTCCTTTGCTCAGATGATTCTCTTCCGGCAACTCTTTTTGGAATGAATAGCAGTTGAAAATGTTGTAAAATAGTAAGAATAACTAACAAGAATGGAGGTGCAGAATGCTTTCAGATGAAGCCTATTCGAAAGTGATAGACCGTATCCTGTCAGGAGGGGCCGACTTCGCCGAGGTATTTGTGGAGGAGCGTTATACGAACAACATAAATATGATCCAGGGAGAAGTTGAAGACAGCAGTTCCGGCAAGCTTCTCGGTGCAGGATTGAGGGCTTTCAAGGGAACCAAGAGCATTTATGCTTACACAAATGATGTGAATCTTGACGGACTTATGAGCGTGGCGGAAAGGTTGAAGGCCGTAGTTGGACAGGATGTCGATAGAGATCTATCTCTGGACTTCAGATCTCAGGAGTATAGCGATGTCTGTCCGGTTCTCTTTTTGCCTCAAGAGATCTCGAAAAAGGAGAAAGTCTCGGTAATGCTCCTGGCGTATGAAGGAGCATCGACTTTTTCAGATAGGATCTCGCAAGTCGTAGTGAACTATCTGGACTACTCGCAGAACGTGTGGATCTACAATTCCGAAGGGGTAAGGGCAAGCGACAGACGTATAAGAACACGGCTGGCCGTCTCCGCAATCGCCACAGTCAACGGAGATAAAGAGGTTGGTTTCTACGGACCGGGAGCGGCACTCGGATTCGAGCTGTTCAATAAGATTGATCCCCGGGCGGCCGGAGAGAGAGCTGCCAGGATCGCAGACCGCATGATCAGAGCCGAATACGCTCCGGCAGGAAAGATGCCCGTGATAATCTCCAATGAGTTCGGCGGAGTTATCTTCCATGAAGCCTGCGGCCACGCCCTCGAGGCGACGAGCGTCGCGAAGGGAGCTTCGGTTTTTGGCGGAAGGCTCGATCAGAAAGTGGCCGGCGAATGTGTCTCGGCAGTGGACGACCCGACGATTCCAAACGCCTGGGGTTCGGCAAACTTCGATGACGAGGGAACGCCGACAAAGAGAAACCTGCTTATAGAGAAGGGAATACTGAAGAGTTACATGATAGACAGACTCGGCGGTCTGAAGATGGGGATGGAACCTACAGGAAGCGCCAGGAGGCAGAACTACACCTTTGCCCCGACTTCGAGAATGAGTAATACTTTTATAATGGCCGGCGAGCACTATCCCGAGGAGATAATCGCCGCGACTGACTACGGCCTCTTTGCTAAGTCTATGGGCGGTGGTTCAGTCATGCCCGCGACAGGCGAATTCAATTTTGCTGTCAACGAGGGCTATCTCGTAGAAAAGGGCAGGATCGTGAAGCCGGTTCGTGGAGCTACGCTCATAGGAAAGGGAGACGAAGTGCTTATGAAGATAGATATGGTCGGAAACGACCTAGCCAGAGGCCAGGGAATGTGCGGTTCGATATCGGGCTCTATACCGGCCGATGTCGGCCAGCCGACAGTCAGAGTTTCCGAACTGATCGTTGGGGGGCGAAGCTAATGGACTGGAAGACATTCAAGGATAGAGTGTTCTCGATCTCGAAGAAGAAGGGTTTTGAAGAAGCGGAGCTTTACTACGCCAGAGGTTCCGAGTTCCAGCTGAGCTCTCTGAAAGGAGAGATCGATAGCTACAACGACGCCACGTCTTCCGGAGTGTACTTCAGAGGACTCAAGACCGGGAAGATCGGCGCTGCCTTCACGGAGATCCTGGATGAAGAGGCGGCCGACATGCTTGTCGATGAGGCTTATGAAAACCTGCTAATAGCCAGCGGGAAAGATATATACTTTCTTCACGACGGGTCGGGCCAGTACTCCGAATTCAACGGTTTCTCTGGCGCCTTTGCGACTCAACCGGTGGAGGATAAGATAGAAAAGGTAATCACCCTGGAGCGGGCGGCTCTCGGGTACGATAAGAGAATCATCATGGTTCCCTCATGCAGGCTTGCGGACAGCCAGTCAGAAGTCACCATTGTCAATACGCTCGGTCTCGAGAGACATTACAGGGCCGACGGAGGATATGCCGTAATCG